>PCYB01000043.1 GCA_002762845.1 Candidatus Woesearchaeota archaeon CG10_big_fil_rev_8_21_14_0_10_36_11 | reverse complement strand
TGTAGAAACAGCAAGACTACAGAAGCAGAACCCGCTTCTGTTTATGCATCAAATCATCGCTTCAGAAAGGTAAAGTATTACAAATTTCCGTAACTTTTATATACTTATAAGTACTTGTTCTTTCAAGAGTTAAACCAATAAAAGAGGTGCATGCACAATGCCAGGATTAGAATTAGCTGAAGTCATTCTTGCGGTTATCATAGGAACCCTTGCAGCAATAGTATATTCACTACGAGTATTGATTCTCTTAGAAAGACGTGTTGCGAGTATGGAAATGAATATTCAAAGGATGGCAGGAAAGATTATCAAAGAAGAAGTTCTTATTGAGAAAGTGCTTAAAAAGAAAAAGTCTCATTTAAAAAGAAAGAGAAGATAAATTTTATTTCTTTTTCTTTGTTATTTTTTTAACAACGTTTTTTGTTACTTTCTTTTCTACTTTTTTAGGCTTAGGTTTTGCTCCTATTTTTGTAAGTTTAGTAACATTTTTAATTGGCGTTTTTTTAACACTCTTCTTTTTAACACTAGTTTTTGTTATCTTCTTCTTTACAGCAATTTTTTTCTTCACAACTTTTTGTCGTTCTTTCACGACTTTACGTCGTACTTTTCGTTGTTCCGACAATTTAGCAATTTCCGCGTGCACAATCTTAATCTCGTCCTCTAAGTGTTTAATATTTTCTTTTTTCTGATCTTGATGAATAAGTTCACCACACTCGGGACAATGAAATTCAAAATCAGTTGCCTGGTCAAAGTTAAGCCGCACACATTTGTTGGGGCATACAAAAAAAAGTTCGCGTTCTTCTTCTTCAAGTTGGTGTTGCATTCTCTCAAGAAGATCTCTTTTCATCTTAAAATAACTAAATCGGATACTTTCGGGAAGAAGTGTCCAATAATAAATATACCACCCTTTTTGTTTATCTTTTTTTCGTGTAAAACCAACAAGGTTGTGATTATACAAATTATATAATAATCGACGAACAATTTTTATGTCTTTTTTTGTTTTGTTTGCTAAATCAAACTCAGAAATGTTTTCTTTTCCTATAAGATACCTAATGAGAGATCTTCCTTCTTCTCCAAGGATAATTATAAGAATTTCTTCCGTTTTTTGTGTGGTAAGGCGCATTTCTGTTTTATTTAGTGGTATACTCTCCTTTTAAATGTTTCGGTTTTTGTTACTCATTTGAAGTAATTCTTCAATTGTAAGACCTTTTCGCTTAGCCACTTCAAGAGATGCAAACCAACTTTTCCCCGTATTTTTAAGATCTTCTAACATAAGGAAATACCAAGGGTCGTTAGGAAATTTAATCCCAACCCAAGATTCGGCTCCAAAATGTTGTGAGAACGTGTTTAACTGTTCAATTTCTTGATTTGTAAAGTATTTTTTTGCTTCTTTTGTTACTTTACACTCAATTGCGAGCCTTCTGACAGCATTTCCAGCTAAGATGTCCGGTGAGGGGTAATGTGATGATCCAGACCCTGCTATCCTTATACAACCCCATCCTGCTTCATTGAACGCTTTGACAAGGTCCCTTTCACCTTTCGTTCCTTTTGCTTTATGATTTTTCATTGTAGAATAATTTACTTACACCTTCAATTTCATAAAATCTTCTGCAACTATTGTATTATCAAAATATGTTCGTGCTTCAGAAACGATTTCGTGTGTGTTTTTGTACCGTTGGCTGATATGTGTAATGACTAATTTTTTAACGCTGTTTTCAGATGCTAATAACGCTGCATCTTTCACTGTAAGATGCATATACTTGCCAACTTTTTTTGCAATGTCACTCAAATGTGTCCCTTCAGAAATTAACACGTCTGCGTTTTGTGCTAAAGCGTGTGCGCCATTACAAAGGACGGTATCGGCAACGTAACTTACTTTTTTTCCTTGTACTTCATATGTTACATTCTCGGCTTTAATTTTCTTTCCCTGAACGACAATATCTTTTCCTTGCTGCAATATTCCCAATATGGGACCGGATAAACCTAATTCCTTTGCTTTTGTCACATTAATCCTAAATTTACTCTTTTCAATAAAACTAAAACCAATACAAAGAACGGAATGTTTTAACGGTTCCGATAACAATACAAAATCATCATTCTCAAAAAAAATACCTGAAGACACTTCTTTAACTTCGTAGGGAATGATGTCGTTTGATGCAAACGATTTGAACATGTGATCAATATATTTCTTTGTTCCATGAGGACCATAAATGTACAATTTCCTTGCAAATTGGTCTGCACCCATACTGCTCATTAAACCAGGTATACCAAATACATGATCTCCATGCCAATGGCTAATACACAATCGTGTAATTTTTGCAGGTTTAATACCTGTAAGGCGCATCTGGCGTTGAATGCCCTCTCCACAATCAAACAAGATATTTTCGTTCTTATATTGAAGAAGAAAACTAGAATGATTTCTTGTTTTTGTCGGTTGCATACATGACGTGCCAAGAAATGTAATGTTAATCATATAATACACCTTCCAATTGATTCAGATTATGTATCTTGTAGGGATATTCACGTGTTTTCCTACGATCGATAAGAACTGTTTTCATACCCATTTGTTGTGCTGGCACCATATCACTTTGAATACTGTCTCCAATCATAACGCTATCTTCAACACTCACATTAAGTGTTGTAAGTACATGTTTTAAGAAATTTTTATCAGTCTTAATCATGCCAATATCACAAGAAAGAAAAATAGTACTAAAAAAATCTTGTAATCCAAACTTTTCAAGAACGTTTGTAATAGAAACTGAATCTGTGTTTGATACAAGAACAAGAGTAAACTTTTCTTTCAACTTTGCTAGGGTTTCTTTTGTTTCTTCATAAGGCTGTGCTAACATCCATGATGAATTCCACATTCCTACAAGGGTTTCAATTTGTTCCGGATTAGGTTCAATGTTAAATTCTGTACAAACACTTTCAAATGCATTTTTTAACGAGGAAAACTTTTTTGTCATCATTGCACGTTCCATCCGCACAACATATTCCGGAAAGGGTAATTGTATTTGGAGTATGTTCCGCACTTGTTTTATGGGACTCCACACACCATTCTCTACTAACGTTCCCCAAAAATCAAATAAGATTACTTTTATCATAATATTTTCCTCCCCAAGAGATACTATTTTGACTCAGTTATTTATATTTTACTCTTTTAATCTCATTTAATCGAACCTTATTTTAACCATTAAATATATATAATATGTGTACTCTTTCAGTGTCATGACCCCAAAAGAAAAGCTTGAACTCATTAAACAGGTCGGTGAAGAGATTCTTACGGAAGAAGAACTTCTTGAACTTCTCACAACAAAAAAGAAGCTTATTGCGTATGACGGTTTTGAACCGTCAGGAAGAATTCACATTGCACAGGGCCTTCTTCGAGCAATTAACATTAATAAGTTAGTAAAGGCTGGAATCACGTTTAAAATGCTTGTTGCTGATTGGCACGGATGGGCAAACAATAAGATGGGTGGTGACCTTGACAAGATTCAAACAGTTGGTAAATATTTTATCGAAGTTTGGAAAGCGTGTGGTCTTGACACGAACCATGTTGAATTTATTTGGGCAAGTGATTTGTTGAATAATAGGGAATATTGGAAAACCGTCATGAGTGTTGCTCGCCATAGTACTCTTAACCGTATTCTTCGAACAACACAAATTATGGGTCGTACGGAAAAAGATGTCTTACAAGCATCCCATATCATATATCCTTGTATGCAAGCTGCAGACATTTTTCATCTTAAAGCGGACATTTGTCAGCTTGGTCTTGACCAACGAAAAGTTAACGTTCTTGCACGCGAGTTAGGGTCCAAATTAGGTTTCTGGAAACCTGTTGCTGTTCATCATCATATGTTAATGGGCTTAACAGAACCTCACGCATCCGGAGATACTGTTGAACGAGCAATTGCTATGAAAATGTCTAAGTCGAACCCCAATTCTGCTATATTCATGACTGATTCCGAGGATGAAATTAGTAGGAAAATTAAAAAAGCGTATTGTCCAGAAAAACAAACAACTGACAATCCAATACTTGAATATTGTAAATATATTATTTTTGAAAGGTTTGATACATTTACAATTGAACGACAGGAAAAGTTCGGTGGAAATGTCTCATTTTCATCGTACGCTGAACTTGAAAAAGCATTTTTGTCAGGAGACGTTCATCCGGCAGATCTCAAAAAATCTACTGCACACTACATTAACACGATACTTCTTCCCGTGCGAAAATATTTTGAAACGAATAAAACTGCAAAGAAACTGAAAGAATTGGTGGAAAGTTATCAAGTGACAAGATAAAGCTTATTATCTTTAGTTTTTCATTTCCCTTCCAACACCGTCATTGTATAATATTTACAATATACATCTACAACGCGGCGGATATCTTGTATTGAGACTTTTTTAATATTTGTAAGAAATTTGTCCATTAACGCAGAGTCTCCAACATGATTCCAGAACAGTAGCTGATCAGCAACTTTTTGATTATCTTCAATTCCAAGAAGGTAATTTCCTTCAATATAATCCTTTGCTTCTGTAAGTTCTAATGGTGTTATCATTTTAAGTTTTTGCATCTCAGCAAGGATTATGTCCTTCACACGAGCAACATTTTTCTTATCAATTGTTGCATATACAGCAAAATATCCAAAACCAGTATCAACAACATTTTGTGTTCCGACTTCGTACGCGAGACTGTTCTTACTTCTAATCTCAATAAACATTTTCCCACTCTGGCCGCGACCCAATATGCTATGGATGATATCGAACACATAACTATCTTTATGGTTCCGAGGAACTGTTTTAAATCCAAGAATGAGATACGTATTAACATTCTTCTTCTTCTCTTTTTGTACAGTATTGCATGTTGCACGAGGTTCATTAATTTGTTTCATGGAAAAAACATTACATTTTTTCATCAAAAACTTTATTTCAATTTCATTTTTCCAGTGGGGCACATCACCAACAATAGAAATTGCCATGTTTTTCGGAACATAATGTCGTGTGAAATAACCTACAACTTTCGTTCTTGTAAGACTTTTGATAACACTTTTTTTTCCATAGGTAGGATTTTTTGCTGGATGTTTTGTGAAAATGTTTTTCTGAAACAAGACCCATTGGTAATAATTAGGTTCATCATGGACCATATCAATTTCTTTAAGAACTATTTTCTTTTCTTTTACAATATTTTCGTTCGCGAAAAGGGAATTCTGAAGAATATCGGAAAGAACGTCTACTGCTTTTGAGAAATGCTTCTTCAATACTTTTATATAATAACATGTTCTGGAGTTTGTTGTGTATGCGTTAAATTCTCCCCCTATTTTTTCAATTTCGTTTGATAATAACTGGTTTGTTGGTCTTTTTTTTGTTCCTTCAAATAAGATATGTTCAATAAAGTGAGAAATACCCTCTTCCGATACTTTTTCATTATTGCTTCCTACTTTAATCATGACTTGAATAACAACACTATTTCCCTTTTCTTTCTTATATAATATTGTTAATCCGTTCTTCAAAGTCACTTTTTGCATATTAAAAGCATTTTTTTGGGGTTTATAATGATTATGGAGGAAATGTTTTAATACTCTTCTTCACTTTTCTTTACACAATGAAATTACGCGAGTTTCAAAAGTATCTCAAAAAACAGAAAATTATGGGGGCTATTTTTGTTCATCCTGACCCAACAATACGATATTTTACGCAGAAAGAGTTCTCAAATGCATTATTGGTCGTAACGTCGCGGAAAGCTATACTATTCATAACAGCACTTGACAAAAAACCTTCTATTCCTGGGATTGAAGTTAAAGAACTTTTAAAAGAGTGGGAAAAAATCCTTCCATCACAACGAACTTCAAAAATAGGGATTCATAAAAAAGAAATATCTGTACACTTTTCTGACAAATTACATAAAACATTTAAAGGAGCAAAGTTCGTTGACGTTTCTTCTTTTGTTTATACGTTACGTCAGCAAAAGACTCCAAAAGAAATTATTGCAATACGACACGCATGTGCAATAACGGACGCTGTGTTTCGTGAAGTTATTACTGAATTGAAAAAAAGAACATTACGTACAGAACGAGATGTTGCACTTTTTATAGACACTCAAATTAGAAAAAAAGGGGCAGAACCGGCATTTCCATCCATCGTTGCTATAGGTAAAAATGCAGCAATCCCACACCATACTCCCTCAACAACACCAATTACTAAGGGATTTTTGTTGTTAGATTTTGGTGCTCGATATAATGGATATTGTTCCGATATGTCCAGGACAGTGTTTATAGGAACTATAACACATATAGAAAAAAAACATTATCAACAGTTATTATGTTGCCAAGAGAAATCAATTAATCATATCGATACCTGCGCCACGTTTCATGAACTTGATACGTTTGCCAGAAATGAATTAAATACAAATGCACAGTATTTTGTTCATTCGCTCGGTCACGGTCTTGGCTTGGAGATTCATGAACCTCCAGTCTATTCAGATAAACATGCTAAAATCAACAAAAACATGGTATTTACCGTCGAACCGGGAATATATTTCCCTCAAAAGTATGGTTTACGAATTGAAGATACCATCATTTTTACTGGAAAAGCACATATTTTGACAACGTCACCAAAAAGGTTGATTTGTATCCCATGCAAAAAATAGAAACCAAAGATTTTTAAAACAAGTATAATTTAACACAATTTAGCATAACCTTTATAAATGAGGTCTGGGGCTGTAGTGTAGCTTGGAGAAATTGAGGGCGTATGAAGTCCAATTTTGAGCGTCTATCACTAGCGGTTTGGGACCGCTGAACCCCAGTTCAAATCTGGGCAGCCCCGCTTATAATACCAAGAAATCAAAAAAATGCCAACAAAACGTTTTGGAGCACGGTACGGTCGTAAGCCGAAAACCAAACTGAAAAAGATTGAAATTCAGCAGAAAGGACATCATAAATGTCCCGAATGTAATAAAATTTCAGTGAAGCGACAAGCGTTAGGCATATGGCACTGCAAAAAGTGCGGTGTAACGTTCGCTGGAAAAGCGTATACTCTATGAGGATATTGCCAAAAATGTATTATCTCTGTTTTGAATGTGGAAAGAAAGTTGATGATGAATATACAACTACAAAAGTGAGATGTCCTTACTGCGGGGGCAAAATACTGTACAAAGATCGACGAACTGTAAATAAAATCAAAGCTCGATAATATTTTTTCCTTTAAAAAATGAGTTCAAAAAATGTTGCCCAATTGCAGGTTCTTAAACAGAACATAGAATCTCTTCTTCTTCAACGACAGCAACTCGAATCGCACGCAACAGAACTTAACTCTGCAATTACCGAACTTTCTACAACATCGGTTTCGTATAAGATTATTGGTAAGATAATGGTTGCTTCTTCAAAGGAAAGCCTTCGTACAGAATTAAAACACAAAAAAGAAGTTATTGATATTCGCATTAAAAACATCATACAACAAGAAGACAAATTAAAACAAAATATTGATGATATCCAGAAAGAAGCCGTGAAAGAGTTTCAGAAAAAACAGGAAAAATAATCAACTAACATGTTCAATAAATTCTCACCCTTTTCATTTCTTTATCCAAAACTTAGACTTTATGAAAAGATTGTTTGGAACGTATAATGTGTCACCACGTTCAGTTCTTATTTCTGTTTCGAGATATCCAACTTTTTCTACTGTGCCCGAAATCTCTTTAATTTCCACACGTTTACCTTCTTTAATTCTTCCTTTCCGCTGTAACAAAAACCACGCAACAAAGTTTGGAACGATATCTTTCACACCAACAAGAATGGTAAGTATAATTATCATAAGAACAGCACCAACTATGATGTATAATACTATTGACCGTAACCCTAATTGATCCAGAAACATAACAATTGTTACAAGATAAATAATGTACGAAATGATTGAACTCACTCCTTTCTCTAGGTTGTATGTGATTCCAACTTTTGCCATACCATTATTTAGTTCTATCTCATGAAGTATTCTGTACAAAACTTTCTTAATAAGTATACCTAACGCAAATCCTATAATAAGAATTGCGATTGCACCAACTATATCAACCAAATACGATTTTGTCGTTTCTACAACTGTACTTACTGTCGTTCCATTCTCCATTACATCTTTATGTGCTATTTTCTTTTATAAACATTGCGAAAGATGACAGTGTAAACTTATCGGCAGGTTAATAAATAAGGACTTCTTTCTTCTTAATTAAGAGGTGAAAATATGTTTTACTGCAAA
>PCYB01000028.1 GCA_002762845.1 Candidatus Woesearchaeota archaeon CG10_big_fil_rev_8_21_14_0_10_36_11 | reverse complement strand
ACTATTGACTTAATGAAAGAGGCTTTGGAGGGATTTTGGAAAGAACATATTTTTATGCAAAATTTTATAGGATATTTATGTCGTTGACTATATTGACTTAATGAAAGAGGCTTTGGAGGGATTTTGGAAAGAACATATTTTTATGCAAAATTTTATAGGATATTTATGTCGTTGACTATGTAAATGTCACTTTTCGTCTTTTAAAAAGGATCGTACTTCTTTTTCCTATCATTTATAAAGAAAACACGTTTTCTTTACATGTTCACTATTAAATTACAACAAAAATATAAATACCTTCAGAAGAAGAATAATGGAATACTATGAACCTAAATCAAGTTAAAAAATTGATGGAACGGAAGAAAACTTCCCGAAAAGGAGAGAACGGAAGGGTATTAATAATCGGCGGTTCAGAAGAATATGTTGGTGCGGTGACCCTAGCCGGTCTTGCAGCGTTACGTGCAGGGTGTGATGTTGTTACAATCGCAACACCTGAAAGAGTTGCATGGGCAGTGAACAGGTACGCCCCTGATCTTATTACGGAAAAAGTAAAATCGGCGTTTACTGTAAAACTTGCAAAAGAAATGGTAAAACATGCTGAAAAGTTTGATGTAACTCTTATCGGAAATGGCATAACACGAAAAGCCGACAAGTTCTGCCACTATTTTATTAGAAAGTCTCCACAGTTAAAAGTTGTTGATGCAGATGCTCTTAAATCAATGTCGTTTAAAGATTTTCAGAATTCTATAATTACACCACATGAAACAGAGTTAGATATGCTTCTTGTGAACAGTAATAAAGATTTCCTACTTCCAAAATTACGGCAGTCAAATGCGAAAGAGAAAGCAGAAATCTTACAAGGAAATTTACGATATTTTCTCCAGAATAATAATGTATTATTGCTTAAAGGACCTACAGAGATCATTTTATCACGGAACAAAATTGCGTATAATAGGACTGGTAATCAAGGGATGACGAAAGCTGGTACTGGTGATGTACTTGCTGGTCTTGCTGTTGGTTTCCTCGCAAAAACGCGGGACTTGTTTAAAAGTGCCGTTGCTGCATCGTACATTAATGGATTTATCGGTGACCAATTATTAAAGAAGAAAAAAGGCTACGCGTTTATTGCTTCAGATATCGTTGACGACTTGGCGAAGATTGGTACAATGAGCAGTTTGAAGACTTCTTCTCAAAGTAAAGTCGAAAAAAAACATACTAAAAGTAACGTTGTGAAGAAACCTCTTCCAAAAAAAAGTAAGAAGTAAAATTCGTTTAATCAACACGTTCTTTGTCCACATTCTCCGTGTAATGTACTTTATAGTTACGTCTCTTTGTAATGTAATAATATTTAAATACTTGTGATATTATTAACACAAAAGGAGGTATATAACAATGGTATTATTATATGACATTTCTCAACAACCCCTATGGGCAATCCTTATACTGCTCATAGCATCCATTTGGACAATTATTTGGAAAGGAATTGGACTATGGTATGCTGCACAGAACAAACATAAAGGGTGGTTCGTTGCAATGCTTGTTCTTAACACGCTTGGTCTTCTCCCTATAATTTACTTACTCTGGTTTACACCAAAGAATCGGAAAATTGTTACGGTAAAACCACGAGCAAAACCAACGAAAAAAACAAAGAAATAATTTTTTAATTATATTTTAAATTCTTCAATTTCTACTTTTCCTTTTATCGCTTTAATTGCATATTCTTTTCTTTCATTAAACCCGGTAAGCTTTGTTACGAGTTCTGGAAGGAGTATTCTTTCACCCCGAAATTGTAAGTCTGTAATAATCTCTTGTGCAACATTCGATGTGATATCTTCCTGTAATGAAATATCTTTCAGTACTTCTGCTGCAGCTTCTTTTTTTTCTTTGTCAACGATCTCTTTTGTTTTTCTATACAAAAACTGTGCAATTTGGTCAGGAATGTTTATTGTTGACACTTCGCTTATTCCTTGCAATCCTGGAGAAATGTTTGCTTCTATTACCAGCGGTCCGAGAGAACTTTCAAGGATGTCAACACCACAAATGTCTGCACGTAACGCCTTTGCTGTGTTGATAGCAATAGTAATTAATTCTCTGCTAAGCTGAACAGATTCTCCAGTACCACCTGCATGAATATTTGCTCGCTTTTCTTCAGTTTGCGATTTTCGCCGCATTGCTGCTACAACTTTATCCCCTACGACATGTGCCCTTATATCAGTACCGCCAGTTTCAACGTATTCTTGGATGATAAAAGGTTGATTTAATGCACCAAGCGCATCAAGTAATGAGGATGCAGAACTTACAGAATCGGCAAACATAACGCCTTTTCCCTGTGTTCCTTCTGGGAATTTCATCACGATAGGATAATTTACCCTTTTAAGAAGATTTTTTGCTGCATCAATTGTTGAAGAAATGTACGTCTTTGGCATAGGAATGTTATGTTGTTGCAAAACAAGATGTGTAAGTAATTTATTATGGACAGTTGTAAATGCGCTTGCGGGAAGTGGCATATATGGAACTTTTCCTTCTAACATAGCAGCAATTGATCGAAGTAAATGTGCGTATCGGAACGAACCCTTCAAATAAACACAATCATATTGTTCAAGCGGCTGACTTTGGTAAAGGATACATCCCTCTTTTCCAAGACCCACTTCAATCTCTTTAAGTTTAATCATATCAACCTGATCAAAATACTTTTTCATGGCTTCTGCCACCATAATTGAACTTGTACTTCCTAAAGATATGAGCGCAGCTTTCATTTTTTGAGTGGATCTACCAAAAATCTTCCTTTTTTGAGTATATTCTGTCCGATAAGAAGTGGATATGTCATGTGCTTTCTATCTGCAAGAGTAAACTCTTCCTCAACAATATCTTTTCCTATTTTTACACTCGCGATAACGATTGGCCGGTTTCCAACACCTGACGCAGACTTAATCATTTTTATCCTTGTTATTGGTCCAAGTTGTAACTCACTTGCTAACGTTTTATCAATGGATGATGATGTTGCTCCCGTATCAATCCTCGCAATAAGCTTTTTTGAAATACCTTTGTTGGTATGTAGTATAACACTTTCCGTAAGACCCAAAATACTTCTTTTGTTCATAGAGAAATTATCTCTCATTAATGTTTATAAAGGTTTGGTCTAAATGAAACCTGTTCTTGAGTTAATTATTTAAACCCAAACAATTACCTTCATTGTGATAGGTGATGAATACAAAAACTATTTATGTGTTTGGTCATACACATCCCGATACTGATTCAATTTGTTCTGCTATTATATATTCCTATTTTCTTACAGAAAGGCATAAACATAATGTTGTTCCTGCACGGCTCGGCGAATTAAATCCAGAAACTAAGTTTGTCTTAAAACAGTGGGGTTTTACAATTCCCGTGCTTTTACGTGATGCTACGGGGAAGAATGTTATCATTGTTGATCATAACGAGATTGATATTTCTGCAAAGAACGTCCGTCATGCAAACATTTTAGAGATTATTGATCATCATCGTATAGGTGATGTAGAAACAATCCATCCTATACCGTTTGAGAACGAACCTCGTGGTGCAACGGCAGCAATCATTGCGGATAGGTTTTCATGGTTTAGGATACCCATTCCACGTAAAATTGCTGGTTTAATGTTATCTGCAATATTGTCCGACACAGTCCTATTAAAAAGTCCTACCACGATTCCTAAGGATTGTATACTAGCACGAAAACTGGCAAGGATTGCCCGTGTTGATATTCAGAAGTATGGTCGTGCAATGCTTGAAGCAGGATGTGACGTCCTTAATCATACGTCACGGCAACTCATCCTTGGCGATTTTAAAACGTACCGTCATGGAGATATCAAAGTGGGTGTTGGACAAGTACCAGTTATCGGTTTTACAAAAATAATGAAACGGAAAAAAGAGTTACTCCAGACATTGATATACTATCAAAAACGAAATTATAAAGCAACATTTTTAATGGTGACGGACGTCATTGCAACGAACACCTACTTATTCTTTGCTGGTGATGAGGATAAAGTTCAAAAATTGTTTCATAAAAAAGTTGAAAAAGTTGATGGTCTTTCTGGTGGCATTATCTATTTACCTAAAGTTGTATCCCGAAAGAAACAGGTACAACCTAAAGTGTTAGAATTGTTAAAATGATTTTATCTCAAATCTATAAAATAAACTACCATCAGAAATAAAAATATTTAAATCTGTAAACTTGTCACTTTACTCACACCATCACTCATGCTAATACCAAACAATGTATCTGCTTCAGAAATAATTGAATCGTTGTGCGATATCATGATATACTGTGCATTACCCGAATAGTTCTTAATTAATTTTGATAACTTTTCAGAATTATGTTTGTCAAGTGCAGCATCAATCTCGTCCAAAATGTAAAACGTTGCTGGTTGATATTCCTGAATAGCAAAGATAAACGATAATGCTGTTAATGTTTTTTCGCCACCAGATAACGATTTAAGGTCCATGAATCTATTTCCTGTTATCTTAACTTTTATACTAAGGCCATCTTCAAATGGGTTGTTTGGATTATCCAACTGTAAATACGCCTTTCCCTTTTTGAACAGTGTACCAAAAATATTCTGGAAATTCTTGTTTGCCTGTTCAAACGTTTTCATGAAATGCTCTTTTTTCTTTGTTTCAATTTCGTTCATCATAGTCATAACATCAGTTTTTTCTGTATGTAACGATTCTTTCTTTTCAATCAGTTTTTTAAATTCTGTATCGACCTGTTCATACACTTCTAACGCTTTCATGTTAACTGCAGACATTTGTGCAAGCATAACTTCAAACTTATTAATCTCTTGCTGTAATTCACTTATGTTCTTATTCTTCAACAACTCTGCGTCTTTATATCGTGTAAACTCTTCTTGTAATCCTGCAAGTTTAGCTTTAACTTCAGCATTTTTTAACGACACAAGGTTAACTTCTCGTTCACTTACTCGCGATTTTTCTCTCATTGTTTCGATTTCGTTCTCACATGAATTTATTTGTGAACTCAATTTTTCCCGATCAGTAAATAACTGACGATATTTTGAATAGAATTCTGTACTTGCTTTTTCTTTCTGGACAAGTTCCTTTTCCTTTTCAGCTATCGTTACCGTTAGTTTTGTACTTTCTTGTATAAATAAAGATTCTTCTTTCTCGTGCTGTTTCATAATCTCTTTAATTTTTTCATGTTCAGGACCGATAAGTTGTTCCGTTTGTATAAGACTATTCTTGATATCGTTCTCTAATCGTACAATTTCTTCGCGACATTGTTGTCTTGAATCTTCAAACGCACTAAGCTGTGCAAGTAACCTAGGGTTCCGCAACTCGCTTACTTTTGATCGTAGTGTTTGTTTTTGCGTTTTTAACGATGCTAATTCTTTATTAATTGATGATATGGTTTGCTGGACTGTTTGAAGCTCGTCATCAACACTTTTTAATGAATTTGAAAATTCTTTCTTTGCAGTTGCCGTCGCGTCAAGGTCTCCCGTGTCAAGATGTAATGTCTTTTCTAACGTTATGATACTTGCTTCCAATTCTGCACGCAATTTTCGTAATGATGATATTTCCTGTTCATTCGCTTCACGTTTTGTCTCAACGGCTGAAATAACATTTTGCAATTCTGCCATTTCATTTTCAATTTTTGCAAGTTCGTCTAATGAATCCTTTTCCTGGAATCCCACAGCAGTTTTCCGTGCGATAAAACCGCCACGCATAACGCCGCTTGCTTCAGCAATGTTACTATCAAGCGTTACCATCCTAATCTTTCCGATACCTACTTTTCGTGCAACGTCAATATCGTCAACAACAAGAGAATTTCCAAAAACGTACGAAAACGCTTTTTTGTACTGTAGATTGAAAGAGACTAAGTTTAATGCAAAGTCGTGAACTCCTGATTGTTTCAGGAAAGCTTTGTCTGGTGTTTCAATTTCTTTATACTGTATTTTGTTTAACGGAATAAATGATGCAGAACCAAGTTTATTATTTTTCAGGTACGTAATACATTCGGCTGCTGTCTTATCAGAATCCACAACAATATTTTGCATCCTTGAACCTGCGGTTGCTTCTAACGCACCAGAATATTTTTTTTGTACTTGTCCAAGTTCTGCTATTGTCCCATAGACTCCTTTAAATTTTGTTTTGTTACTAAGGATACTTTGAAGGGCAGTATTGTTTGCTAATCCAGCTTTAACTGATAATGATCGTGCGTTACATTTTGCATGCTTTTCCTGTACATCAACAAAGTTTCGCCGTGCATTTGCTATTTGTGATGCATAACTGCTATCCTTGTCAAGACATTGGTTAAGTTTAAGTGTTGCTTCTTTAAAATTAGATTTATGATTCTGTAAAATTTTTATTTGATCTTTGTTCTGTTGCTCAACTTCTTTAACTTTTCTGATACGTTCATCAATCGTTTGTAATTGATACTCTATCCTATCTTTTTCTCTGAGCAATTCTTGTTGTCGTTGTCGTATCTTTTGTATATCTTCCTGCTTTTGTTCTATTACTGTATCTTTCTGCTCAATTTCTGTATCTAGTTCCTGTGATGATTCAATCTTATGTTTCTTTCTAAACTGTCCAATTTCTTGTTCCACGTCTCGCAGTTCACTTTTTTTCTTGTGAAGTAATTGTGTCAATTCTTTCTGTTTCTGTGAGAATGATGACGATTTGTTCTGGAGTTCTTTTATTTCTTCATTGAACTGATCATTTCGTTGTTTGATTTTATTAATTTCGTCCTTCACTGTTGAAATTCGTGCTTTATCTTTTGTTATATTTACTTTAAGATCTTCAATCTCTCTGTGAACTTTAACCTGTTCCTTTTCTCCTTTCTGTTCAATCTCTTTATTTATTGATGCTGTACTTTCTTTTATTTTTTGTATTGTCTCTTTTAATGTACTTACTGTTTTTTCTGAGTGAGAAATTTTCTGCTGGTGCTTTTCAATTTCTCCATCAAACTTTTGTTTTATGGCTTCTTTTTCCTGCATCTGATGATGAAGATGCGTTGCTTTCAACGAACCAATTTTACCCTGGAGATCTTTAAATTTTAATGCCTGATCACGATCTTTCTTAAGTTCTTTGAGGTACGTTCCGCGCTCTTTAAGAATAATGGCAGCATTGTTCAGCTTTTCATCAACTTTGTTTAGTTCGAGAATGGCTTTATGTTTCTTTTCTTCATACAAAGATACGTCACTAATCTCTTCAATTACTTTTCGTCTTTCAGTTGTTGGCATAGTAACAAACTTTGTAATGTCTCCCTGAAGGATAATGTTGTACCCCTCAGGATTAATTTTCGCATGAGCAAGAAGGTCAATAATTTCTGTCCTTGTTTTTTTTGAATTGTTGACACGATATATACTGTTCCCGTTTTTTTTGATAGTCCTATTAATGACAATTTCCTTTTCTTCTAATGGGAATACTTTATTCTTGTTACAGAACGCAATCTCGACACTTCCTGCAGACGCCGGTTGCTTGTTCTTCCCGCCATTAAAAATAAGGTTTGCAGCTTTTTCTGCTCGCATAGATTTTGCAGATAATCGCCCAAGGACAAAACATAATGCGTCTCCTATATTACTCTTCCCAGAACCGTTCGGCCCAAGAATACAATTGAACTTATCACTGAATGGAATTTCAGTCTTGTGCGCAAAACTCTTAAATCCATGAATTTGTATTCTGTTTATTTTTGTCATGAAATATTCCCTCTTTTCCAGTAGAATTGTTTTGTTTTGGTTTATAAAGATTACTAAAACAACACCCATTTAATGTTATCATTTGAAAGTGATTAATAACAAAAAGTTTATAAAATGGTTTATATTTTTAGGAGACAATGTCACTTACACATTTCTTAAAAGAAACGGGAATTCGTAAAACTTTATTAGAAATGGTTCCCAAAACAGTACGGCCTATTATAGAAGAAGCAGGGTATCAACTTACGACAGTAATGGATTATGGTAAAAGAGATATGTTTACAAGTGTTGCAGTTGAAACAACATCTGTATGTACTCGTCGTTGTTCATACTGTCCTGTAGGAGATGATACTCTACGAAATCAACGACCGCAACAAGATATGGGCGATTCAGTGTATAACCCCATTATTCTTGACTTACAAAATATGGGGTATGCAGGAACGCTTGCACTTCAACATTATGGCGAACCGTTACGTGATAAAAAACTTGTTAAACGGGTGGATACTGCACGAAAATTATTGCCAAACGCGTTCATTCTTATTCGCTCAAATGGTGATCTTTTAACACCAAGGACACTTGACAATCTTATTGCTGCAGGAATTGATGAAGTTTTTGTAACAACCCAAGTTTGACAGTTTGCTAACTATTTCATCCTAAATATCCATTTGACAGTTTGTCAAAT
>PCYB01000029.1 GCA_002762845.1 Candidatus Woesearchaeota archaeon CG10_big_fil_rev_8_21_14_0_10_36_11 | reverse complement strand
TATTCATCAACTAAAGTTAGGGGCTTTCGCGTCAGGAAGCCCCGCACTTTAGTGCGGGGAGGATGTCACTTTTAATATTTCATTTTTAATCTTTGGATTATCATACTGTTTATAGATTTTTAATGCAACGTCAATACCATTTCTTAATAATGTAAGAATTTTTTTATCATTCGGATTCTTATTTTTATAATCTATCAATGCACGAATTATTCTTGGAGTTTGAAATGTTAATGTGCTATAATCATGTATGGTTTTATTCTTTTTTTCTAGAATTTTTATAATATCTGTTAACATATAATTAAGAGTTCCTTCATATACTTGGAACTTCTTCTTTAATTCAACAAAATCATATAATGATCTGTATGTCATATTTTAATTGTATTAAACTGCAGTTTTAAACATTACGTTAACGGTGAATAATTGACATCATTTGTCACGGCATACAACTTTTCAAACATACCAAATAATGAACTATTGAATTTCACCCACATGTCAAACTTCCGTCGTTCAATTGAACTTACTTCAAGCGCTGATCCAAAGACTGTTGCGTACTGTATCTGAATGAGAGTTTTTTTTGCATCATTTTCTGTTATTACCTCTGATGTTTCATCAACAGAAAAACTTTCCGTTTCATAATCTGGCTCAGAAGTAAATGTACCTTTACGTTGAGTTTCACCATACCACAATTTGATATAGTCTAGCGAGGCATCTGTACGAAGTCTTCCAACCGCAAATTCTTCATCTTCAAAAGAGTACGTAACATGCGAAATGGTGATTTTGCTATTGTCATCACTATTCTCAGTACAATCTTCTGTCTCATCATTAGCATCTTCAATTTCTGTTTCTAGTATTATCTTTTTTTGAGAATTATGTATAGAATTTCTATCCAGAATCTCTTTATGTATTTCTTGTAGTTCATTTAATACATTTAGTATATTATTCTTTTTTGATTTAGATTTTGTATTGATATTCTTTATGCATTCACTATCATTAACAAAAATTCCAGTTATTGTTGATATCGCGCGTGCTATAGAAATCATTTCTTCAGTAAACCTTTTCGCCCGCGTATTGCGTATTTCTACACACACAACTTGTTCTAACACGTTAATGTCCACCCCACAAATTTTGGAGAGGGTATGTTTTTATAAATATTGTGTGTTTCAAAGAAGTAGTGAAAAGATAGGACACAAAAATGGTATAATAGCGCGCATCCATAACACACTTAAAAAAAGTAAAATTGAGCTAAAAAAAGTTTTATGCAAAATATTGAATATAAACCAAGAAATATGTTAAAATGTGTGAATGTGGTTCTACAAAAGGGGAAACCGAAACCCTTCTTCCTGTGCTACTTCTTGAATAAATCGAACTTCATGTTTCATGACCTTATCAAAATTCAAAATGTGACGTTTAATTGGAATATCAACTAAATCCCACGTAAGAGTATCGTCGTCATTAACAATAATGTCAACATACCGCTTTGTTTTCGGATACAACCTTCGTGTTTTCTTATCAAGAATATATTCATCTCGCCACGTATCTGGATGAAGAATCACCCATTTTCCACGTTCTTCAACGTACTGTTCATGCGTGTGACCAAGAACATGTATTCTATGATTGCCAAGTGCTCGTCGTTGTTTCCTAAACGCATCAACCACTTTATCAACGTCCCAATGCATTTCTTTAACTCTTTTATATGCTTCTCGTAAAACTTCTCGAGGAAACATGTATGTCGGATCAAAGAAATATCGAAACGGATAAAATAAAATACTTTTTATGAAATACTTCATACCGCGCCAACTTAACTTTGTCATGAGCGACCTGTGAAGTGAAAAAAGTACTGGATGAGGAGAAATACGTTCCATGAAAGGATACTCTTCTTTCATCGTTAAGAATCCGCCAATGATAACAAACGATGCCCAGGGAACGTTAAGAATTTTTGTTTTTTTATAATTAATAAAAGGATATGTCAAGTTTATTTTATTAAAAAAATCATACTGGTGGCCATGTTCCGTATATACTTTATGATGTCTGTACGACATCTGAAACTTAACATTGTCAATAGTAGTATCGCTCGCGCCAAGAATTTTTTTAATTTCGTCCTGTATCTCTTTAAAAATAAGGTCCGGATCATGATTTCCTATAATGAAATAAAGTGCGTTTTTCTTTTGTTTAACAAATTGTGTAAGTGCATTAAACACTTTTGTATGTGCATTATATACTAAATGTAACTTTCCAATGGAAATGGTAGCGGTTATATGTCGAGGATATGTCTTCTTAAGATTGTGTATATAGGGACATTTAAGAAAATCAAATGTGTCACCGTTAAGGATCATGTCAACTGGATGTTTTCTTTTGCAAAGAGACAGGATTAGTTTTGCAAGGGATGCATCACTAATAAAATCGTCTGTAATAGTGCCCCCGCCCATTTCGATATCTCCCACAACAATGATTTCTTTTTTCATGTCACTTCATGGTTGTAAAAGAATTATATAAATCTTTTGTGTCCATCGTAAGGATTTATAGTCTTATATGCACCATTACTGAGAAAAAGAACACTTCTCCAAAACACTTAAATAGTCCTTGATGTTAACAATAGTTAACTTTCACGTATTTGTGATTGTACGAGGTGGAATAATGGAAGAACTTAACTGTAACTTGAAACATATACATCCTGTAATAAATGGACCTGCGCCGGTCTTTACTGCAGAAGCATTTCATAAGAATACGACAAAAAGGGTGTACCTTTCTGATTATAAAGGGCAATGGCTCATTCTTGTTTTTTATCCGGCAGATTTTACGTTTGTGTGTCCAACAGAACTTGGTGATCTTGCAGATAAATATGCTGAATTCCAAAAAGCAGGGGCAGAGATACTTAGCGTGAGTACTGACACTGTTTTTGTCCATAAAGCATGGTTTGATACATCACCAACAATTGCAAAGATACAATATCCAATGCTTGCAGATCCAACAGGAAAAATGTGTAAAGATTATGGAACGTACATACCCGAAGAAGGACTAAGTTTACGAGGAACATTTCTTATCGATCCTGATGGTATTCTGAAAGCGTACGAAATACACGATAATAGTATCGGACGAAGTAGTATTGAACTATTACGAAAATTAAAAGCGGCACAGTTCGTGAGGGAACATGGGAGCGATGTATGTCCTGCAAATTGGGAACCAGGAAAAGAAACATTAAAACCCGAATTGGATAATGTTGGAAAGATATAATATCTAACACAAGGAGGTACAACAATGCAATCTATCAATAAAGAAATGACAATTGGTGAAATTATTCAGCGTTTTCCATCTGCTGTAGAGATTCTAATGGATGAAGGCGTTCATTGTATTGGTTGTGGTGCTGTAGACCATGAAACTATTGAAGATGGACTGATTGGACATCAGAAGACAGAAGAGGAAATTGATGCAATCCTGAAACGGATGAACGAGAACATACTTCAAAAGCAAAAAATAAAAATGTAGAAAATGAATAAAATTGAGGTACAATACAATGACAAATGTGGAACCATTACCCTATGTGTATGATGCACTAGAACCTTTTATCGATGAAGAAACAATGAAAATACATCATGATAAACATCATCAGGCATATTTTGAGAAATATATGAGTGCTGTTACAGGAACAGAATTTGAGGGGAAAGACGTTACAAACGCGTTACAAAATCTTGATAAAGTTCCTGCACAAATCCGTGATGTTGTACGAAATAACGGTGGAGGATATTTTCACCATTCTTTTTTCTGGAAAATCTTGAAAAAAGACGTTTCATGCACGGGACCAGTTGCAGATGCTATTACTACTAAATGGGGTTCTCTTGATACGTTCAAAGAAAAATTTAAAACTAACGCAATGAGTGTTTTTGGTAGTGGATGGACGTGGCTTGTTGTTAATGAAAAAAAAGAACTTGAAATTGTTACTACGTTGAATCAAGATTCGCCAATTAGCAGTGGTACAAAACCAATTTTAAGTATTGATGTGTGGGAACATGCATACTATTTGAAATATCAAAACAGACGGGCAGAATACATTGATGCATTCTTTAATATCATTAATTGGAATGTTGTCAACGAATTGTATCAGGCCGCATTGTGAGATTTTTTTATTTTTATTTAAAATGAAGGACAGATTATACCACAACATACTACAATGTATAATATTATATTAATAAATGTGATTTACAATGAAACAAACTAATGAATATACAATTTCTCAACTTATGGTTGACGATCATAAACATATTATGGAACATTTTACAACGTTTTTTATGTTGGTCAATAAAGATAAAAATGAATCCTTACGTGTATTAAACAATTTACAATGGGAATTAGAACGGCATTTGTTAATTGAAGAAAAAGAAGTGTTCTTAACATATCCCGTTCAGAGTTCTAATGATCAAAAAATGGTTGATCGTCTTTTTGCAGACCATCATGAAATTCTTGAAAAGATTGATTCTCTACAAAAGGAGATTAAACGTGATGAAGTGGTCGATTGTACTTCTTTAAAAGCCCTATGGTTGCGTCACGAATCTTTCGAAAGAGATGTTTTTTATCCAGCAATGGATATTGTAGTATCTGATGTGAAGAAAAAAGAGATCTATCAAAAGGTTAATACACTCATTGAAGAACGATAATTTTCTCTCTCTTCTAGGCAGCTGGTAATAAAAAAGATTTATATACTTCTAACTGTTTTTGATACACATGTCGATATTAGGATTAATTTTACTTAGTACGTTCGTTATAAGCCTTATATCTTTTATAGGTGTTATTACGTTAAGTTTGAACGAAAAACTATTGAGAAGAATTGTCCTGATGTTGGTTGCACTCTCAGCAGGCGCATTAATGGGTGGTGCATTTATCCATCTCATACCAGAAGCTATTGAAATACCTGGAAATTCTGTCCAAGGAGCATTATTGTACGTTTTAGTTGGATTTGTCTTTTTTCTCTTTATTGAAAAAGTATTGCACTGGCGACATTGCCATAAAGGAAAGTGTGATGTCCATACGTTTGCTCATATGAGCCTTTTTGGCGATACGGTACATAACTTCATTGATGGACTAATCATTGCTGCGAGTTTTGTCACAAATATGAGCCTCGGCTTTGTAACGACCATCGCTGTTGCATTGCACGAAATACCACAGGAAATGGGAGACTTTGGCGTGTTACTTCATGGGGGGTTCAAAAAGGGGAAAGCGCTGTTTCTTAATTTTGTTACAGGATTAACTGCTCTTCTTGGTGGCATTGTTGGATATTTTCTCTCGAAATCTGTCGAATCAACGTTAGGATTTTTACTTCCATTTGCGGCAGGCGGTTTTATTTATATTGCCGCGTCAGATCTTATTCCAGAAATTAGAAATGCGGATACAGTAAAGAAAGGGATTGTATATTTTGTTATATTTGTTGTTGGTCTTGTAATGATGTATTTTCTTGCAGGATGAGAACAAAATGTTCTGTGATAACTTAAAAGTTTTAAGACAAGTAAGTTCTGTCGATAACTAAATGTTTTGAATACTTGTTTTTAATATAACATTCTAGTGATGATTAAATATTTTAGAAAGAAAATGGTTCTTTATTTTTGTGATAACATCTTTCAATATAGTTACAAAAAATCAAAGATTTTCTATGTTGTTATGTTGTTATACTTTTAATCTATTTTTTCTGATTATCGATTTCAAACAAAAAAAACCCCCCCCACCATTTTAGTATAAATTAGCCATTGGACGCATAACGTAACACTTTATACAAATTATGACGTAAAATGTAACAAAAAGCATCTAAAACGTAACATTTAAATATTTCGTTACATTTCAGAAAGAAATGAAAGAGGTAATGGCTAGAAAAACAATTTCTCGGTCGCAGTTTCACCTTACATCAGAACAGATCAAAATTTTAATCAAACATACAGATAAGTTGCGTGATAAAGTAATTATCAAACTCTTTGCATATTGTGGGTTGCGACGTTTTGAGTTAGCAAAGATTAAAATTGAAGACATTAATTTTGAAACAAACAAAATTCGGATTCTTGGAAAGAAAAATATTGATCGTGTCGCAACTCTCTTTTCTGATCAATTGCTTGATGATTTAAAGATTTATATTAATTATGTTTTGGGAAATTCTTCTAAAGGCTATTTATTCCCCGCTGTATCAAGTTTAAATGTGGAAGGTCACATTACACCGACTCAAATCAATAGGATCGTTGCAAAAGCAGGAAAACGTGCTCAACTACATAATCCGCATCCCGATCTTAAAAATATCAATCCACACATGTTAAGGCACAGTTGTGCGAGGATTTTGAAGGATAAAGGCTTATCATTAGAAGTTGTTCAGAAGGTTTTGGGCCATTTATCTTATAAAACAACAATGGATTTGTATGGGACAAAGAGTATTTCTGAAATGGATGATGAATTAAAAGACAAAGTTGGCGACATCTTTGGATAGATTATTTAGTAGATGACTGTTAATTATTAGTTCGTAACATTTAAGAAATTATAAATTTATTAATCTTAATAAACCTAAACTATTTAATCAACGCTACCAGATTAATAATTTATTCGAATTGAAAAAGTGATAAAAAACAAGAATTTTTGTTTTAGAAAGTTTTAATCAATAACTAAATGTATCTTTTAAGTACTTCTTTTCTATGTTTTGACGATCCTTTCGCAAGGGCAAGGAAAAGTATCCATAATCCAGCAAAGAGTAATACTACATCGAGAAGGATTCGTGAAAACGAAAACCATTGAAAATAATCTATAACTCCTATTGCGCCAACAGCAATACCAAACAAAAATAACAATCGTGGAAAATAGTGAGGTTTTACCGGTTTTGTTTTTTCTTGTACTTTTACTGCAGGTTTCGGAACCGACTTTTCTTTTTTTGCCATTGTAATTATATACCTCTTATCCTACGTAACTTAATCGCTTCTCTTCTTGTACTTCTTCAGCTTTCTTTCCCTTTTCAACAATACCTTTAAGTTTCTTCTCAAACATCTGTGCTTGTTTCAATAATGGCTTAGGATCTACTTGTAATCCAGTATATGCATCCAGTGCTTCAATTATACTAGCAGCAGCTTTGCTATCAGGCATCCCGCTCTTTGCTTCTGCAAATAATGCCATTATTGGTGTCCCCATGTTTCGTGCAAGTAATGCTCCCGTAACACCAACAATGATTCCTTCTTGTAATGGTCGTGCAACGTGTTCTAATTTCTTTGAAACGATTCCATTCTTTGTTGCGTAATAAAATATTCTTCCTGATTCAGCACTTGGAGAACCAACACCTTCTAACGAAATAATTTGCTTTGCTGTAAGGGACTTTGCAAGTTCTTCAATCACTTCTGCAAGTTTCCAACCTAAATCCTTTCCTATATTTATTGCATGAATAAGGACAAGGTTATATTTCTTATTATAATGTACAGAGATAGGTTCAATAACTTTGCTTTGATGTATAGCAATCATTGCAGGAATTTCCTGCATCTCAACAATACCTATTTTTTCCGTCTCTAAATGTTCCATAAGGAACTCTGTTGCAATCGTTCCAATTAATCCGAATCCTGGAAAACCTTCTATAATTGTTACATTTTTTGGTTTTTTTGAAAGAACTAATCTCATGAATATCACCTATTTTCTTTTTTTTGTGAAGTAAGTTGTGATGGTTTTTAAGTGTTACGGAAATTTGTATCTTTAATCTAAATGATTGTATTCAAATCTCCTTTCTTGTGCCAACGTAGCATAGATAAGAAACATATGTGTTACTGTATAAAGATTTGGTGTTTCTATACTTTCTACGCTTCTAATTCCTGGAAAAAGCGCCACCATAATTCGGTCAGGTGAAAATGTTGATTTTCGTAGTCCAGTACTAATAAGTAAAGCATCAACACCACGAGAAGGGAAGTCTCCTGATTCTTTAATGAATGTACTGAGTTCTGTTCCATCTATTGGAAGAAATAAACGGTTAGAGTTTCCATAACCCAACTCATACTTTAGAACAGGTTTAGTTTTTGTGAGATCCGTTGACATCATATTTTCATCAACAACTGTTACTCTTGGATTTCCATAAAGATGAAGGCTGGAACCAGCATTAAACAAGTAGAGACATGAGGGAGCAACTGTTGCAAATCCTGCATCTTTGTATCTCCTTAATGTAGGATTATCAAGACGGTCAGCGAGGCATCTACTCCATGAACCCATTATTAATGCAGTAAGCGCTTCTTCATGTGTCCTTTTAAATCGTTCTAAATGACTCAATTCTTCTGCTGTAGGAATTCCAACTCTATCTCGAACAACTCTTAGAGTCTTTCTTGGTTCATTTCCCGACATAGAAAACCCTGCACAGTATCAAGTATAAAAAGATTATGCTAAAAAACAACCATATTGTTTTTATATTTCGTTACCTTTACTTCAAAAAGAGATGAAATTAACAAAAACGCAGAGACTTATCTTGTATTCTCTGGGACAATTTTACATG
>PCYB01000045.1 GCA_002762845.1 Candidatus Woesearchaeota archaeon CG10_big_fil_rev_8_21_14_0_10_36_11 | reverse complement strand
CAGCTTTTGTTAGCTAATTAATCATACCACCACGTCTATTGACTGGTGGTTCTTGATAAAATGTATTATTATTATTATTATTATCATAAAATGACAGACCACGTTCCCAACCCTTTTTCCAAGAGAAGCCGTTTTAATGATGGATTTATTAAAGTCGAAGGTTGGACAAAATATAAAAATTACAACGTGTCCAGAATATATAAAAAGAGAAGAAATTAACAGAATGCCAATCTTTGTTGAAGGAAAATTAGTAAATGTTTTACCTTATAGAGCAGTTGTCATAAGATTTGAAGATGGAAGTGAAGCTTGTGTTCATTTTTATGGACGTAGAGGAATTGAATATATTCATAAATTAGATCCAGATAATCCTTCAAAACTATTTTTGGATGTTTTGTATGGTAATACAGAAATAGGACTTGAATATCCAGTTAGTTCTGCAGAAGAAGTAAATCTGAGACGTTTACATGCCTTTGGTTCTGCTAATATTCAAAGGTCTTCTTTAGCTGAACTATTAGATTCATAAAATGGGTTTTTTAGATTCTCTTAAGTTCATAGTTTGTTGATTGAATACGTAATTGGTAAATCAAATTAGAATTAACTAAACTTTTATAAATAATACTATAAAAGAATGTTCTGTGCCAGCGTCGCATAGCTCGGTATTGCGCAAGCCTGGAAAACTTGTTTATACAAGATAGCTTGTCCCATCTGGGATCCCCGGTTCAAAATCTCTTTGAGAATGAAAATCCGGGCGCTGGCGCTTAAGCTCGGGTCAACACCCGAGCACCCTTTTTGGGCTACAGAAGCAATTATTATTCCTTATCTAATCTTCAAAAAAGATAAAAATTTATTAAAGAGGTAATCACTTACCAGTAACAATATCGAGAAATGTTTATAAATAACTGCTCGCTTGAAACATAATGGCTAGTGAATTTGTGATTATTAATCATGCACCCAAGAATTGGGACTTTTGTATGGTTGGGTGGGATGATTACCAATTTGCTAAAAGAGTGAGACTATTCTAGGCATCTGGAATTGGGACTTGTTTAGCAATAACTTTATATACGGAGGCAAAAAAATGAATGTCAAAAACACAATTGTAGCGGGACTTGCTTTACTGGCTGGATATGCAATGAATGCGTGTGCTCCTGCACCAGGTGCTGATATGAGAGCACATTCAGGATTAGAATTAGCTTTAGTAGAAGATGTTGTTGTTGAACAAACTGCACGGGAAGAAGCATCTCGAGGAGACTATGTGGGTGCTGTATTTTCCGGTATTGATACAAAGATGATGGCGGATTATACTGAAATTGGAAAAGTGGGAGTTGCTCGTGAAGAACCAACTGGTCCAAGTATTGGATACGATGTAGTATCACTTCCGTCTGGAGAATATAATGTCTTCTTAATTCAGGATGGAAAAAGAGTAGGAACTCCTGCAAGATTACATCGCCAAGAACTTTATGATCAAAAAGGTGAAATCAAACCAGAAGCAAGAGATAAAGTTTGGGAACAACCAGGAAATGTAGATTACGCACAATTGTTTACAATAGACGCAACAACACTCTAAACATTTTTAAAATACCTTTCTTTTTTCTTTGGTATGGTCTATAATCCAAACACATTCATCCATGTTCGAGATATTACATTACAGGAAGAAACGAAAGAACTCCTTAAAAAAGCAGAAAATATATATTGGCAGAATTTTGACGGAAAAACGTGGTACGGTAGGTGTATCTTTATCAGTTGGTACTGCTCGGTCGGCGATTGTAAGTTTTGTTTTAGATCAACACAGAAACATAAAATTCAATATCCAGAACATTCTAAACGATCAATAGGTTCTATCTTGTTGGAAGCATTATTCTGTAAAGTGTTTAATTGGAGAGTGGAGTTTCTTACAGGTGGATATGGTATAATGCCATTTCCCGAATTGTACGAAATTATTAAAAATGTTAGTTTGGTATATGGCGAAAAGATATGGTTAAATCTTGGTGTTATGTCACAAAATCATCTAGAACAAATTCGGCCGTATGTGAAAGGTATTTGTTCATCTATGGAAACATTAACACCAGAATTACACCAATATGTTTGTCCTAACAAACCCATTGAACCGTACGATACAATGTTCTCTCACATTGAAGGATTCCAGAAAAGCATTGCTATCATTGTTGGTATGGGTGATACAACTGATGACATGAAATATTTGTTTGATTTTATTACGAAACATAAGCTTAATAGGATAACTGTGTATGCATTGAAACCGGTTCCCGGAACGGAATATATTGAAGGTCCAACTCCTGACGAATTTTTGCAATGGCTGGCACGGCTACGGATACAATTTCCTACATTAGAAATTATTGCCGGAACAAACCTGAGAAGGAGTGAAGAGTGTGGGTACTTGATGAACGCAGGAGTAAACGCTATGACAAAATTTCCTGCAACGAAGCAGTTTGCAACAAAGAAAGCAAAATTAATAGAGAAACTTATTACACATGAAAAACGTAATTTTATCAGCACATTGTCTCTCCTCCCAAATACTGATTGGAATAATGAAATTGATACTCTTCTAATTGAACAACACTATAAAGATGCAATGAAAGAAAAATTATCACCCTATTTAGAAAAGTTTCAGAATCCTGTCGATATCGACCCTATAATGGATGATTTTTAAGATCTTTCTTCTGTTGTCTTTGTAATTTTTTCTCTTTTATCTTTTCTTTTACCCGATTACCAACAAGTTTTGTTTTTGTAACAACGTTCCTTGTTCCTTTTTTGATGGATGCCGTATAAAATTTATATGAAAAATATTTCCGAACAGCTTCCGCGTACTCTTTCCCTATCCACCAAATCCCAATAAAAAATGGTACCCAAGAAATAATATATATGCCTATTGCAATCCATCGTATAACTGGATCGTTTAAATATAAAAAGAATACTAATTGAGATCCTTTTCCAAGAAGAAGACTACAAAAAAGGAGTGCAATTCCCCCATAAAATCGTGATGAAAAACGTAATTTCATTTTTTATTCTTTCTCTCCATTTTTTATAAAAAGTCGTGTATTGATACTTTCCCTTCTGTTACCCACTCCGTTTTGTTACAGTACGGACATGTTGAAGTATGTGAACTGAATTTATAATTGCATCGTTCACAATACATCTTCCGTTTAATCCGTGTCTCAGTTTCAAGTCTCCACCGAAATGGTTTATTTCCTTTATAACAAGAAAAACATTCGTACCGCGGTTTATTACTTAAGTTTTCTATCGATCTAGCTTCTGCTTTGTCAACCGGTTTGTGGCAGCGAAAGCACGTTACGTGTATACGAAGGACATTCATTTACACTAATAATATGGTATTATTTAAAAATCTGTGTTACCCCTAAGTCTAAATAAATTTATATACTTGCATATATTATACAAACTTATGAATCATGTCACAAAATGTGTGTTAGAAAATATAAAACCATCTCGTAAAGAAATGGACTTATTTAGAGAGATTACAACATCTTTCATTGCGCGTATTAATACAAAGTTATCCGGTGCAAAAGCAATTCTTGGCGGGAGTGGTGCAAAAGACACATGGATTTCAAAAAATCACGATATTGATATTTTTGTAAAGTATAATTATGTTCAATATAAACATCAATCATCACAATTATCAGTTATTTTAGAAAAATCATTGAAAAAAGCGTTTCCCACAGTCACATTATATCGAATGCACGGAAGCCGGGATTATTTCCGAATACTCTATAAAACGTATGTTTTTGAAATTGTTCCCATTCTTAAAATTGCAAAAGCTGAAGATGCGGTTAATATTACTGATATTTCTCCATTACACGCCATCTGGGTAAATAAAAATACCAAAGTACTAAAAGACGATATTCGTCTTGCAAAACAGTTCACAAAGGCAAATAAGTTGTACGGTGCAGAATCGTACATTGGGGGGTTCAGCGGGTATGTCCTTGAGATCTTGGTTGTGTATTACGGTTCTTTTGAGAAATTGGTACATGCGAGTTTACAATGGAAATCAAAAGTTATAATTGATCATTCAAAGTATTATAAAGGAAAAAGTGCTTTGTTCCATTTGAACAAATCGAAAACACAATCCCCTTTACTTGTTATTGATCCTGTTGATAAGTCACGGAATGCTGCCGCAGCGTTGTCTGAGAAAAGTGTCAAAAAATTTAAAGAACTTTCACGTAAATATATACGAAAACCTACTTTAACATTCTTTGAACAGAAAGAAATTATTGTTGCTGATCTAGTGAAAGAAGCAAAAACAAAAAAATACTTTGTAGTATGTATAACGTTCCTACCTCAAGGCGAAAAGACTGATGTTGCAGGAAGTAAAGTAGTAAAAGTATTCAATTTTTGTACAAAGCAACTTACACCCTTCAGTATAAAAAAGTCTGGTTGGGACTGGAACACAAAAAGTCCCGCACTGATATATTTCTTTGTTTCTACAAATACACGTGAGACCCATGAAGTGCGTATGGGCCCACCATTAAAAATGAAAGATGCGGTGCAGAATTTTAAGAAGAAAAATAAGAAAACCTTTATTGAGAAAGGAAAAATTAAAACAAAAGTTAAAGTCAAACATCCTCATCTACATGATTTTGTAAAAAATATGATCCACGAAAAATATATCACAGAAAAAGTAAAAAATATACAGGTCATTTGAGAGTATACTTTTTTGATTCTTGTCCGCTTTTGTTTTTTAATATTCTGTTACTTATTTTCTTCTTTTTGCAATGTTTTTTATACTACGTTTTTTCGCGTTCATTTTCATCTTTTTATTTTTTGCTCGTGCTTTTTCCACTGCTCTTTGGTTGTACCCTTTCTTCAAATTCCTCTTTGCTAAATGATGTCTTGCATGAAAATGGGTGAAAAGTCTTGATTTTGTAACAACTCTGACCATTCTTACTCCAATTCTTATCCACCTTGCAAATCGTCCGGCTTTTGACAATGCACTTATCCCTTTTTTTGCTTCTAAACTCTCATGAAGAATGGCTTGGCCAATAGCAAGTTTTCCCGTTGCCGCAAAAACTTGGTACACTCTTGAAATAAGGTTCATCATAAGAACGAACGGGAAGATAGCGATAATGTCTAACCAATAATGTTTGAAAAAGTATACTGTTGACTTTGCACGTACTGCTAAAAATATAAGATCAATAACAAATACACAAATGACAAATGTATCAAATATAGTGATTAATATGTGGTAATGTTCAGCAAATTCTTGGAAACCTAATTCTACCACAATAACAAAAAGGAGCGCAACAATAGCTGGAGTAATTAGTTTTGCATTGTAATGTTCTACTTTCTCCCAAAACTCATTCATAAGGTAACGTAATCTTTTTTTGTTTTTAAAAGTTTGTTTTTAGAAAGAGTTAAATAAAACAAATTATTAATGTACACAAAAGAGGTATACGTGTGACGCAAAATAATGTAGATAGGATTGTACAATTGCTTATTCCTCCTTCGTTGGTTCTACTTCTTGTCGTTACTATATTTGAACTTTTTTATGGTGTCGGAAAGGGGATGTTAGTTTTTATTGATATTTTTGATGTTTATGTGGTCCTTATCTTTGCCATTGATTTGTATTTTCGGTGGTTCGAAACTCCTCACTTCTTTCCCTATGTAAAAAAACATATTTTGGACATTATCGCAACTATTCCATTTAATCTAATTTTTATTGGGATTCAGGGTCTTGTGTTTATACGAGCATTACGGGGCGTTCGTATCATTGCAAGAGTCGCAGAAATAGCGTGGTTCGCACGGTACGGTCGTTTATTTCGAATAGTACGGTTTGGTACGAGGGCACCACGATTTTTAAGAGTAAGAAAAAATGTTAAAACAACAACAATACGAAAAGTTCAACCGCACGAAAAAGAGTTGAAGAAAACGTTAAGTTTTAAAGTGATACTTCTTATCACAATCAATTCTATTATGGGGACTGGTATTTGGTTTCTTACGTCGGCAGGAGCAAAATATGCCGGGCCAGCGTCGCTAATTTCGTGGGGATTACTGTCACTTATTTCTGTGTATATTGCAATGTGCTTTTCTGAATTAACGTCAATGTTTCCTAAAGCTGGTGGGGTATATGAATTTGCAAAACAAACGTACGGCAGGTTTTGGTCTTTCGTTATCGGCTGGACAACATCAATCGCAGGAAGCGTTACCATTGCCATGCTTTTATTAGGCGCACTTCAATATTTAATTCCAATACGATATTCCTTCCTGTATATTCCGATAGCTATTCTTTTAATCGTTATTTTTAGCTTTGTTGCATTTCGTGGTATGCAGACTTCAACGTATGTCCTTGTTACATTTGCGTTAATTACGTTAACAGCAATAATCGCTATCATCGTTCCTGGATTTATTAATTTTCAACCAGGCAATTTCGATCCATTTTTTGTCTTTCCAACAATGAACATTCTTTTGGCTATCTTTTTTATCGCAGAAACGTTTTTTGGATGGGAAAGTGCTATTTTTCTCTCGGCAGAAACGAAAAATCCTACAAAAGTTATGCCTAAAGCACTGATTTATGGAACACTTATTATTGCAATTTTATCATTCTTCCTTGCATTTACCGCGATGGGAACCATTCCTTGGACAGAATACGCTAATTCAGTTGCGCCGTTAAGAGATTTAGGGAGTGTCTATTTTGGAAGTACAGGAGGAGTAATCTTTTCAGTTTTAATTTTTATTTCTGTTGTCGGTGCAACGGCAGGCTGGATTGTTACCGCTCCGCGATTATTAATGTCTATTGCTGAAGATAAACTATTTTTTACACAATTTGCAAAGATTCATCCAAAACATAAAAGTCCATACATTTCCATTTTCTTTCAAGCGTTTGTTGTTTCGGCATTAGTCATAATTGGAACCGGTTCATATGAAACATTACTTCATATGCTTATTCCTTTAATTCTTGTTGTGTATAGTGCTGTTCTCTTAAGCGTGGTTATCTTGCGTTTTAAAAAACCTGAACTAAAGCGACCATACAAAGTTATTTTTGGTAAAACTGGTCCTTTTGTGACAATCTTGTTCATGATTTTTTTACTTATAATGTTTATCAGAGAAACACACAGTGCGTTAGACATACTCCGTGTATCTGGGGGATTAATTGCGTTTGGCGTTCCTGCATATTTTGCGATAGAACTATTCTATGATAAAAAATATGTGACATTACGTCGAAATATCGTGGTCCATTTATCACACAATATACACAAGTTACCTTTACCTCAACTCACATTTAACAGGATCATTTCTTTCGCTGGACCTTTTACAAACAAGACAATTATCATGGCATACAATTTTCCTTTAGGAAGCTTTACTCGTAGGATTTTTAAAGGAAATATTCCATTTAAGAGAATATATGTTGCTAACCAATCAAAGGAAGAAATCAGAGTATTTAAAGAAAATATTCCTGTAAAATATAAAGAACTGATTAATGTTCACTTCCTGAGAACTGTAAAAATTCCTTCTGAACTTGGGACGGTCGATTCTTTTATTTCATTTAATGATTTAGGGCATGTTAAAGATATGTCTGTTTTTGTTCATAGTATGCGAAAAGTTCTGAGTAAAAATGGAACTTTTTGTTTTTATATTAGGCATAGTTTGATTAACATGTCTCCTAATGCGTTAGTAGTTGAAGATAAGAAGAAAATCCTTGCTTTGTTTAGGAAAGAAAATCTACAGGTTACGTATCTCAAAAAGAGGCGGTTATTTAAAACAAAGATATTTATCTATGGGAGAAAGTAACGTCTCGTTAATCCAAAACTATAAATATCTCCTCCAATTTCTTGATTGTATGATGGCAGTAAAGGTGATATGTAGGCTTTGTAAAGGTTCTTTCCCTGCGGAAGACTTTAAGCTTCATTACGAATTTAAGCAGATGGTATGTCCTAACTGTTATAGCGGTAAGACACAGAAGCAGCAACAGAAAGTGGAAAAGAAAGAGGCAGTTTCCAAGCCTGCTGGGTGGGATCAAGTAGATGAGTATTTAGAGAAAGCGTCAAGGACAAAGAAGCAGGAAGAGCAAAAGGCCCAGTTTACAAAAATTCCCGGAACCGATCAGGTCATGTGCAAATGTTTTGGATGTAAGTTTTCTTTCAAATATAATCCGTTTAAGAAATCGCCTCGAACCTGCCCATTCTGTAATGCAGACATTCCTAAACTGAAGACGTTTAGTTTGTTATGAGAAATTTTAAACTAAAATTCAAGCAATGTTCTCAACATCAACACAACTCAGCGGATTCTCATAAAAATAGTCTCTTTTAATGACTTTTGTTATCCAATAACCTCCCACTTCCTCAGAATTAATTGATTTATATTCAAAACACGGTTTTTTATCTAGATTATTATTTATCAAGAAACTACTATAAATCATACAATTGGTAAAATCATCATTACATTCTCCATACCAAACTGTTTGATTATATGGATAGTCTTTTAAAAAGAGATGGTTTCCATAACGATCTTCCATAATCACATTATGAAAATTAAATTTTATTTACCATCCGGTCTATAGCGAAGCGGTGACCGGTGGCAACACGAACAGGACTTTCGTATAAAAATCATTAAAAACTTCTAAGCAATAA
>PCYB01000032.1 GCA_002762845.1 Candidatus Woesearchaeota archaeon CG10_big_fil_rev_8_21_14_0_10_36_11 | reverse complement strand
GCTGTCTGTTGTAGAAACAGCAAGACTACAGAAGCAGAACCCGCTTCTGTTTATGCATCAAATCATCGCTTCAGAAAGGTAAAGTATTACAGTGCGACAAATTATGAAATTCTACAATTGCACAACATTAACTTTCTTACCTTTTTTAAACTGCGTAATGTTCATAATTGTGGTATTTAATATTCTTTGTAATGCTTCATTTGTATTAAATGCGTTATGCGGTGTCACAATCACGTTCGACATTTTTAATAATGCATGATTGGCAATTAACGTTTTAATGTCACACTTTCCTTTAAAACTTTTTTTCAATAATTCAGTTTCTTCCATGATAGTACACTCTTCTTCTAATACATCAAGTGCAGCACCAGCAATATTTTTCTTCTGTAAGACGTTCAGAAGAGCATTTGTATCAATAACCTCGCCACGGGAGGTATTAACAAGGAATGCAGTTTTCTTGAGCAATGTAAGTTTTGTTGAATCAATCAAATGGTGTGTGTGTGTGTTAAGTGGTACATGTAATGTAATGATATCCGACGTCGCAAGGACTTTATCAAGCGACGCATACCTAAAACCAAACTTTTTAGCCAATGATGTTTTTTTATAAACGTCAAAAACAAGAATGTGCATGTCAAACCCTTTCGCAATTTTTACAACATGTTCCCCAATACTTCCACACCCAACAACACCAAGAGTTTTTCCTTTAAGGTCAAAACCGCGCAGGCCGTCAAGATCAAAACTGCCACTTTTCGTTCGTTCAACACACGCAACAAGTTTCCTGCTAAGTGCTAAGATAAGCGCAAACGTATGTTCTGCAACGGTATTTTCACCATACACTGGAATATTACTAACAACTATTTTCCGCTTTCTGCAAACGTCCATGTCAATATGATTAAACCCTGTACTGCGTGTCACGATAAGTTTTAATTTAGGTAATTTAGAACATACTTGTTCAGTAATTTCTGAATAGACAAATATAGAAATAACGTCAAGATGTTTATACTTTGCAGCATTCTGTACAGTTAATTTCCCAGAAGAAAAAAATAATGAATCGTGAGGAAACGCGTTCTGTAAAATCTTTCTTTCCCACGGCTCAATTTCAAAAAAACCAATTTTCATTGTTAGGCTTATTCCTCAATAACAACTTTCATTGTTTCTGTTGTGAAGATACCGTCAACAATGGTACATGTCCCAGTTTCTGTGAATGTATATTGATAGGACAATCCAGGTTCAAAAATTGAACTTTTAACGTCACGGCACCACATCGTTCCGATAACCATTGCGTTTGTATATCCACCATTCCGTGAATTTTTCCATTCAACAGTATCACCGACATTAATCGTAAGGACATCTTTACCGAAACCTATCCCCGTCATTTCAATAACGTGCGTTTTTGGTAACCCTTCATCAACGGCTTCTTCTTCAACATCTGCGTCAACATTTGGTTCGTCTATCTCTTCATTTTCCGTTTCATCAACATTTTCAAGTTCATTAATATCATCATCAGCGTCAACAGTACTGCTAATAGTGTTCTCATCTGACGTTTCTTGAACAAAAATATTTCCGTCATCATTAGATTCTTCTACCTCATTGTCTCCATCAAAATTTAAAAAAAGTGAAAGAACAGCAAACTTGATTTTGTTAAAGAAACCTACTGCGTTATATGTAATCTTTTCTTCTGCAACTGCTTCCTTCACAGCAAGCAAAAGATCTTTTGACGTACTCATTTCCTGAATAGCACTTTCCGTAGTATACACGTTAAGTGACGGATTTTCAAGTTCTTCTAAGTTAATTGACGTAATTACTTTATCTTCAATAACAATACCAACAACAAGTTCTTCCCCCGTCGTTTGTTCAATGTAAATGTTCATATTAACATTTTTAAATAATGTTCCCACGGGCCCGGTTAACTGTTGGCCTTCGGAGTTTGCTTTTATGTCCTGAAAGTCAGTGTTAAAATCTGCAAGAGCAACTGTGCTTAAAACAATGCATAGTACAATAAAAAGTATACATTTCATCATGTTCACCTCAATTATATACCGAAAAGTAAAACCAACTATTAAAATGTTTCTTTTACGGAATTGTATATTCAATCGCTCTCAAACCACCAAGGTATGATTGAAATAGGACGTCCCGTATCGTTATCTCAAGACCGCCAACAGTTGTTGAATTTCCTGTCCGTTCAAGCCAGTCACTTCGTACACTATTCACTTGTATCCGAACACGATCAAGATCAATGTTATAAATGCTAAGGGTATAATTCAATTCAGCAACTGTTACGACAACTTCATCACCGATTTCAAGCCGGTTGATGTCAATTGTGGGAACAGCTTCATCAGGTTCTTCTGCAACTGTTTCGTTTGTTTCAGTTACGTGTGTTACATTTTCCAATTGAGGATTACATTCGTTATTAGAACAACCAAAGTCACACCATATTTTTTGTGTGGTTGTACAATCTTCTCTTCTGTACGCCTGCATATCAGCATTGATACATGTAAAACCGGAGTCGCATGTCTTTGCCGTTTTACATTCCCCATCTTGACATCCAAGAGGACATTCTTTCTGTCCAGCGATGCTGCAGTTTGAATATTGGTATGCTTTGATTTTTGTACTGATACAAATCCATTCTGGAGAACATTCGCCACTATTTAATTCATCCGTTTGATTTTCTATATCAACAGAAAGCGTTTCATTAATGACATCAGTATCAGTTACTGTACAGCTTACAATGAAGAGAATACTTATAATAAGAACAATAAATGCCCCCTGTTTTATTATCACCATCTTTGTGAAGAATATATAATAAGATATATAAAAGTAACTTTTGGTAATAATCACTTGTTAGTGGCGAAATATTTATAAAAACCAAGCACAAAATACTACCATGGTTGTTGAAAATCTACGTAACAGAGTACTGGTGTATCCTAACAAAGGAAATTTGCTTGTATCTTCCGATATTCATGGAAATAAGCAAGATTATCTGCAAGTTATGAAACTGTTTGAAACATCACTTACCTCTGGTATAGATACGTACATTTTATTCCTAGGCGATCTTGTACAAGGACCAGATAAATTAACAGAAAGATTTCCATACAAAGATGAATCTGTATTTATTGTTCGACATCTTTTTGGAATGCGAAAAGTGTACGGAGATCGAGTACAATCATTGTTAGGCAATCACGAGCACGGTCATATTGGTGGTGTCAGAACAAGAAAGTTTCATGATAATACTAATTATGATGAAGTTACACATTTAGAAGAAATGCTTGGATCGCAAGAAGCTGCACAGTTTGCTGCTGTCTGTGAAACATTTCCCCTTCTTGCATTAACACCTGCAGGTGTCGTATTTGGTCATGGTGCGCCATCTGATAAAGTTACTTCATTAGATGATATTTTGAATGTATCATATTCAGGGGATTTTATTGATATCAATTCTGTTACTGCTATTCCAGGATTAGACATTCTATGGCGAAGGAATGCAACAGATGAAGAAGTACGACAGTTTCTTAGTGCAATCAATCATGAAAGTATACCAACAAATGTATATATGTATGGTCATGATGTTGTTGAAGAAGGGTTTTACCGTGAGGGTCCACACCATATGATTATTTCATCATCATTTGGAACACCGAAACAAAATAAAACCATTCTTAAAATTAACCTCGCACATAGATACGGAACAACTGCAGACCTCCGCGAGGGACATGAATTAGTTAAATTATGGGAACATGTAGCGCAGGATGAACGGGATTATTCATTTGCAGAGAAAGCGTTTGCACAAAAAATGTTTGATCGTGCAGAATATATCCTTCGGCATACATTACCCGAAAGTTACATGCAACAATTTTTGTTAGGTCAAGTATTACATAAAAAAGCAGTAATTACAGAAGATAGGGAAGAACGATATACTCTTTTAGTTGATGCATATGATAATCTCAATAAATCATTACAAGTTGAAGAAGGGAATGCAGATGCCCATTTACTTCTTGGCCAAGTGTGTGATATGATTGGTGATGCAAATGTGTGGAAAGCACATGAAATGTTTGGTAAGGCTGACATTCATTTTAGACGTGCGGACACATATAATCCTGCATATGCTCATGAAAGTGCTATTGCTCGTGCACGTGTTGCTGAAAAGAGAAGGAAAATAGTTATTCTGCGATAGCATATTGTCGTTGTTGTGCTTCATTTAATACAGTCTGAACATCCTGTCTAATTATTTTTGCATTTTCTTGTAATTCTAACACAATACGTTCGGCTTCAGCAGGAGAATATCCAGACTCAAGTGCCATCTGTCTAATCTGTGCATAATCTGCATCAGTAAGAGATTCTATCACTTGGATTGAATCTCGATATTCATCAATTGAAGAAGTGTAATAGGGGTTTAGTCGTCCTGCTAATGTTTGAAGAACCTCTTTATCAATATCAGCTTTTGAAATTGTTGAAATATCTTTACCAACAAATAAATTATCAACATCTGAACCGAACGCTTTCTCCAGATCAATTACTGTAACTTGACCTGTATTTGGATCCACCAGCATATGTTCAGCTTTAAAGTCCCAATTTCTCATCCATATATTTTCTGTAGTTGCAGATATGCCAGTTTCAGTATCTACCAACAAATACAATTCCAGGTCTATTTCAGGACCAAATGTCCCAAACTTTTGTAAATCTCGAGAACCTTCCGCATATTCTGATAGTACAACTGGACCTTCACCAAAATCTGTCTTTCGCATTTCAGGATATCGTAACTGACCACGAACAGTTGGAGATGAACGTTCATGTAAAAATGTTCCAAGACTACTTCCAAGTTGGTTTTCCTGTACACCTTTATCTGTAACAAAGAACAACTGACCAGTATCTTGATCCATCACTAAATTGTCTAAATCATATCTACCTGGCCCATGTGCTTCAACAAATTTTTTAGGACTAAGACCGGACCTAGCATAATCAAAGTGATGACCAACAGCAAGATACCGATTACGTTCCGATCCATGTCGAATTTGGTCAAGCAGATCTAACCTATCATACCGTTGTTCAAATATATATTTAATGCGTAGTGCATCATCTGTCATAACTGGTAACCCAAATTCAGCATCATCTTTAAAGAAACCTTTAATCAAAGGATTACCTTCACTATCCAAATCAAATGCCATTACTCTATATCGTATCGCACCAGAACTATCAGGAATCCTTTCAACAGGAAGTGTAAACCCTTCAATTTGAAGAGAATTTCCTTCAACAGTATACCCTCTTGCAATTACCCATGAATCATCAACTTCGTACGCAAAACCACCAATCACATCTATCCTCTGGCCATCTGGTAGAACGAAAGATCCTTTGGAAGATGATCCATATGTAACGCCACCCACTGTTTTGCGTTGGTACTTAAGTGGATCATCATACGTAATCGCTCCTTGTTCATCCAATTTAGTCAAGATGGTATCAGCATCGTCGATTTTACTTGAAGGAATAATATAATCAATATCACTTGCTTCGAAACCAAGAGGAATCATTTCATCAGCAATTGAGATAGAACCACTACCCACTGGTTGAACCCCGCTTTCTTTAAGAGCATCAGTCACAGGTTGTGTAGCTTCCCTTGCTTGTTGTCTTGTCAATGGTGGTTTTGGAGTGTTTAGAGGCGCAACCGAATCTGTAAATGGAATTTCTGGAGTTACTAAAGTTTCAATCTCTAAAGTTTGACCAGGAACAAATGTATCAAACACTTCATCCGCTCTTGCAACATCAGACTTTGCTAAACCGAAAGGATTTCGTTCAAGTTCTGCAAGCTCATCACTCCATCCTGTAAGCGAACGTATCTTAGAGGTTGCAGCTGCTTTTGTTGCACCAGAGATCTGTAATGCACGTGCAGCAGCTACCGTAACAGTATCTTCTGTTAAACCTATAGTTGCAAGTGCCCTATCAACAGCGGCAACATCTTCCACAGTTGTCGCCCGGGAAGAAGCAGTTGCCAATCTATGCAAAATACTTTCCTGTAATGCTGCTGTTTCTGCTGCTCTTTCAGCTGCAATCACTTGCTCAAATGTGGGTCTGCTTCGAGGAATAAGTGGCGAATTCAAAACCTCACCCGTCTTTGTTGCCACCCTTTGAAGAAAACTTCCCTCTGGTGCAATTCGTGAACCGACAGACAAAACAAGTTGTCGAACTTTACCCTGTGTTTTCACACCGACAAGACTTCCTCTTGCTGTTTGTGAAAATGCTGTTAAATCGCCAACTTCTAATGCTTGATCCAATGCACGCAGTTTGCTCAGTTTTGACACAGATGCTGGCTTCAATGCTGCAGTAACCTGTGACACTTTGCTTGCAAGTTGTGCATCTGTCAGTAACGCTAACCCCGTACCAATGTCAACGCCCATATAAACGCCATGTTTTGCTCTTTCCCACGCAACCGCAGCTGTATTTTCGTCAACCCATGCACGTGCATCTGCATTCCCAAGTGATGCAAGATGTTGCATTGATTCAAACACTTGTGAAGCGCCGTCTGCTTCATATAACGCTGTTTCGTGCAATGCATCAAATTGTGCCCGTTGACAATCAACACCCTGAGAACTGCACCGAAACGCTGCAGACCGAGAATACACGTTAGGTGTTAATTCTGTAAATGATCTTCCTGCTGCCAATTCTTGTCGTGTTTGTTCAATCTCTGCAAGCATTTCCTGATTATGATCAATAACTCTGTCAAGACGTTCATGTTCCGTTTCGCCAAATGTTAGTTTTAATGTCCATTCCGCAATCTTTGCCGTTGGCGCAACAAGTAACCCTTCACCTGCTTCCTTTGGAATAAGAATGTCATCATCCGCAAAAAGATTGTGGACACTTGCACCAACACCCACAAGACCCACAGCACCAACTTCTCGCATAATTTTGTAATATAAACCATCTTCATCTTCACGTTGCTGTTTCCATTGTGCATCTACAACACGAGACGCACGGTCAGCTTTCGCTTCCTCAACAGCAATACCACCGCCAACTGTCGCTTTGTACATGTCCTGTGCATACGCAACGCCAGGAACAGAACGATCAACTCCCAAAACAACCTGTTGTGCATCTTGATACCGCCCGGCATCAGTTAACGCCCATGCTGTCCGTCCTTTTGCCTGCTCCATAGTATCGTCGTCAACAGCAAACCCTGCCTGTTGTAGTTGTTGCAGTTGTTGTACTTTTAATCCAGCAGCAACAGCTTTGTCATCAACATGACGAACGCCTTCAAGAGATGTGTACGATTGTTTCCTTCCAACAGCAGTGTACACGTCAGGCGTTATTGCAAGACCATGCATACCTGTAAGAAATATTTCTGCGTCTGCTTCCGTTTTCTGTTGCAGTTCACGAAGTAACCTTATTTCTTTGCGTAACTGTTTTTCCTGCTGCACCATCGCCAAATATTCTGGATCACCTTGTAAATCATCTGATGAAATCCCTATTCCTAACCGCGCCGCATCTTCTACGACACGACGTTTTTGTACCGCTTCGTGCCATTTTTGTTCAACGCGTGCAAGATCCTTCCGCAACTCTTCCACTTCTGTTCCTAACGATGCTGCCCGTAAAAGTATTTCTTTCTCATCATCTGTATATTGGCCCGTCATGACACGTGCAACAGCACGTTCATCAATGTCCCTCTCCAAAATTTGTTGTTCACTTTGTAAAACTACAAGAGACTCATCATATCCAGACGTATCTTCTAACGCCTCTTCAGCAGATCGTCGTCCTGCAGCAAGGAACTGTTTCTGTGCTTCTTTTGTCTTGTCTAAAAGTTGGAGATACGTACTATACGCTTCTTCGTTAAACTCTTTATGTTCCTCTAAACGATCATAACAGTCAGAGGGATAATAACAAAATCCTGATTCGTCAAACATGTATCCTTGTTGTTCCAGTCGTGCACGGAGAAGGGGAAGATCTCGCTGCACAGTTCGTGCCCCCTGAACAATATGATTAGTGTATGCAGTATCTGATGCCATCAACGAAATGTCAATCCCTGTTGCTTCTTTGATCGCTGCCTGCACTTCGGGATCAAACTGTTGTGCAAACTGTTGTATCTCTTCAACAGAATCGCCATAAAAGTTTTGTTGGTATGTTTCCATAAAGTCTGTTACCGCACGTTGTTGCATGTCATTTAACACAAACACTTTTCCGCCGATAACGTCGCGTATGCCAAGATCAAATGTAACCGGTGTAAATACAATCTCGCCGTCAACATCTTGATATGTTCCTATTTTTCCATCTTGAAATGTTATCATACCGTTTCCTGCAGAAATAGCAACATCAGTACGTCTTACAAGCTGATCCTGTAATGCTATCCTTCCTAATTCATCCGCGGGGATTTCTGGAGAAAGAATACCATCATCTGCAACAGAATATGTTATGTGTAAAGTTGCATCTTGTTCTTTTTCTGGTGTAACTGTATAAAACATTTCTTCCTCACCCGTAAGAGGATTCATAAACAATTGTTCTTCAAATACTGAACCGCCAGCAAATTTCATGCCAACAGTTGCAGCTTCCTCACCGGGTTGACAATTAACACAACTAACATGAATCTGTTCTGCAGTTCTTGATCCTGTAGAAACCGTCTGTTCAACAATCGCGTGAGGGGACGTTTCTACCGTTTTTGTATAATCTTCATAGCGGGCCGCCCCTTGTATAACAAACTTATGTCTTCCTAACACATCTTTTTCCGAATGGTAT
>PCYB01000040.1 GCA_002762845.1 Candidatus Woesearchaeota archaeon CG10_big_fil_rev_8_21_14_0_10_36_11 | reverse complement strand
AGTTTGATTCAAAGAATACGGTACTTACATTATTATCGTCCTGCCATGAAATGTTAAATTCTGAATACGTTGTGTTAGAGTACGTTGTTACAATAGTTGAATCGTTCGTGTCCCAGTAAGGGTACTCGTCAGAGCCCATATCAATAACAGTCGTTCCATTGATACTATAATTACTGAAACTCGAAACATTCGCTTTAACAGTATTACTTGCAATACTACAATTATTATCAGCAGTACAATCAAGACAATTTGATAATGTTCCAGTTGTATTTTTACATATTTGAACGGCGGTATCCACCTCAATACCATAAAATATTAATTCTGCTGACGTGTTTAAATTATCAAGATTAACTGGATCACCCATAACCCCTAAAGAATTATTGTCAACAAATACATTGACTCCAATCAATATGCTCGCCGTAACAGTAAGGTTTGTTTTGTTATACCATTTAATCTCACCAAATTCGTTATTATAAATTAACGTATTGTTTCCAGTACTGTTATAATCAATAATTTTTGCATTGTTTGAAAAGTTATTATTCTGAATAACAAAATTTAAAGGTCCTTGTGTGCCATCTAATTGTCCTAAATACAATCCATTTCCAGAAAATGTGTTATTGTTAATTGTTCCTGACGTTCCATCCCATAAACTAATCTGATAAACATGATTATGCTCAATTATGGTACCTGTTGACCCTGATAAAATAATACTTGATCCTGGCGATGTGAAATTATTCCTACTAATGTTTGTTGTTGGATTTCCACTTCTTAAATATAAACATCCTTTACCATATGCGCAATTATCAAAATTGTTATTATAAATCAACCCTCCTCCCGACCCTACATTAAAATAATTATTATATGTCTCATCATCAGAATATCCGTTATATGAAATGTTATTATTTGTTATATTAAAACTACCAGATGCAACTTGCCATCCCCAATACATTGTGCTGTCGTTACCTGTAATACTACTGCTATTAATGACAAACGAACTTCCAGAGGACGCACTAAAGTTAGAACTTCCATTTGTGTTCATAGCAAATTGAATAGTTGAACTTTCAACATTTAATTGTGAGTCAACAGTAATGTCTCCCGTGATGTTCAATGTAACTCCTGTTAAATTTAATATCCCTTGGCCCGTTGTACTTAGTTCAGAATTCTTAAACGTTGTGTACGATGGAACGACGTCAACAGCTTGAATATCTTTATCAATCCAACTTCCGTTAATTTCAATAACTAACTCAAACGCATTACCAGAATTTATCCAATATGTTGTAAAATTCCGTAATAAACTAGCATCCCTATCACTATCATCAACAATCTGGCCGCTTCCAGCACCAATATCCAAATAATCAAAATTTACCAAAGTAGAATTGTAAAGTGCTAAAATAGTGCCACCAGCACCACCATAATATCCCCAAACTATATCAATTCCTCCATCTCCATCAATATTAATATTACTTCCACTACTATCAGAGTCGTCTATATCGATCCCATAGAGTTTGTCACTTAAATCTGAATTATTTGTAAATATTTTGATTTTATGTTCGGTTTCGTTCATGACAATATAAAATTCATGTGCTGCATTAGAGTCCCAATCTGCCGTATATTCTGGCGTATCTTCAACTATTAAACTTGGAATTGCTGAACTGATAATCGCAGAATTTCCTCGTAAGTCAAAATGCGCGTTGCTTGACGTTGAAAACTCACTAACTTCATATTCAATGTTATTTTGTATAGTTAAACTTCCTGTAACATTAATCGTTTCATCACTACATTCTAAAGAATCATTTATAATCCAATCACCGCTTGAATAATTACCACCACAGTACGTTTCTTGGATCGTAATGTCTGCATCTAAACCGATAGCTGCTCCCGTAAGGACGTTACCTGTACTTGCAAAGAACGGTTCCATTGTTTTCATGTTGATTAGCGGTTCATACTCTCCTGGTACAGAATTACTTCTCAGGCTTGTTATGAACATAAATGCAAGAAGTAGAAGAATAAGTACTATTCCACTATTTAGTAGTATTTTATTCTTCCTCTTGCAGCATTTTTTCATTGTCTTTTTCATATTTTCTTTAATACTTTGTCATACATTTCTAATAATAATGTGATTCCTTGTATCCTCAGGGAGTAAAACTTGTTAGGATATTGTTTCCGTACACTTAAAAATCCTAAATCATGTAACAATGTTAAATGTCGTGATGTTAGTGATACCGACATTTTAGTTTGATTAGAAATATCTTTTACAGTCAATTCTTTCTCAGCAAGAAGTCGTAGAATTTGTCTTCGAGAGTATGCACTAATTGCTCGGGACAGTTTTTCTTCTTGTAATTCCATTGATACATCGTAGAATACTTTTTTTATTTATAAAGTTTCCGATTTGAGAAGTTGTTAAGTTGAACAACTATGAAACCTCTTGGACCAAAACCCAATTGTACATTTTATTTGACCAAAAACCATTTAATCTAAAATAGGGATTATCGTTTATGTATCTTCTTCTGTAATCTCTTTACGTTCTTCTTCCTCTTTCTTCAATTCTTCATACTTCTGTGCTAATTTTCCTATCTTTTCTTTAATATCTTCTTCTGTGAAATGTTTATGTTTAAATACACCAATTTTCTCTTCATCAAGCAAGTCTTTTTTACTAAGGTATACAATAACATTTTTTTCCAAGTTTGTTTTTTTGAACAATTGTTCTTGTTCCTTTTCAGAATACCCACAATACTCGCTTATGTCAAACACATACACAATAACGTCTGCTAATTCCGTTAGTACTAAATCAGCTTGTGCCTCAATATCGTTCATTGTATCTGGCCGAGATAGTGTTCCGGGAACGTCTAACACCTGAATCTTGATTCCATCAATAGTAATATATCCCGCATTGATGGTTTTCGTTGTAAATGCATATTCAGCAACTTTTCCTTTAGTTCCTGTTAATTTGTTGAGAAACGTTGTTTTTCCCACATTAGGAAAGCCATAAATACAAATGGTAAACATGTCTTTAATATCCGGATATGATCGCATAATCTTCCGTGCTTTTTCAAGATAGATGAAATTCGGATCGACCTGTTTGAGGACAGATGATATCCGCCCATAGAATTGTGTAGTTAAATCTTTGATACTTTCTCTCTCTTTTGTTTTGTTAATCTTGCTTACATAACCTTTATGTAATGTGTGTATCTTTCTCATGGACCATTGTACCGCACCTAACGATTTCTTGTACATGGGATAATCTAATGTTAACTGCATCAATTTTAAGTAAAACGAAGATAAGTCGTTTGTACTTGGAAACGAGTTTCTTGTTTTCTCTAACCGCTGATAAATTGATTCTTTTACAATGTCTAACTTAAGACTTTCTTTCTTACGTATTATCTGAAGCCAATTGCCCTGTAAGTTCTTTTGTTTTCCTTTAATTCGTGCTCTCCGAAATGCCAACTCTAAAATTTGTTTACTTACATCAACGGGAGGAATCTTTTGAAAGTTCATATGTTCTAAGAAAGGAACCTGTTTTATTAATATTTCTACTCTTGTTTAGGATGTTCGTGACCAATCTCTTTCCGTTCTTTAAGGTTTTTGATATGACTTTTCCGTTTTTCGTTTAAATCAATTTTCTTTATACGAACTTTATCGATAAGGTGTGCAACATGTTCGCCGCCCAAAAAGTGTGGGAGAATAACATAATCAGCGCCTTCCGTATATAATCGTAACGCTTCATCAATATCGTTCGCAGTTACAATAACTTTTGCTTTCTTATTCACTGCTCGAACTTTTCGTATAAGAAAAAGAGTATCGCGAAGTTCAGGAACGGTTGAGATAAGCATCGAAATTTGTCGAATGTTCATTCTTTCAATAACTTCTTCATCTGCAACTTCACCATAAATACAATGATATCCTTCCTTTACAAGGCGTGCTATAATCTCAGGGTTATAATCAATAACAAGTATTTTCTTTTTGGCTTTCACTAAATTTTGAAGAATGCTATATCCAATCCTATTGTGGCCGCATAATATAATTTTTGGTTTTACCTCACTAGGAAGATATTCTAATCCTTCTGTCGTGAATTTGTCAAAAATACTCAATGGTTTTTCAAGAAGTTTATACAGGAAATGCCTGTGTTGTATCGTGTATGATGTTAGTGTGATAGAAATAAGTGTAATAATAACAGTAAGTGAAAACAATTCTTGTGAAATATGGCCTAATATAAATCCCTGCGATGCAAGAATCAACGAAAATTCTCCCACTTGTGCAAGTGCATTTGCCGTGAAAAAGGAGGGTTTTTTTGTATATTTGAATAACGAACAAATTGTCATAATGATAAATGGTTTTGCAAAGATTACAATGGCAAGAATAACAACCAAAGGTAACCACATTTCTTTAACAACCGCTAACGAAAGACCCATCCCTAACGATACAAAGAACATCAGTGAAAAGAAATCTTTCAAACTTTTTACTCTTCCGATAATTTCAAGATTATATTTTAAGTTACCTAAAGCAATACCTGCAATGAATGCACCAATCGCAATAGAAAATCCTAAATAACTAAACGCTAAAGAAAATAAGAAACAAACTGCAAGTGATGAGATTAAAAGAAGTTCGTGATTCTTTGCTGCGAAACGGAATATTTTAGGAAATAAGTACCTACTTGCCAAATAAGCAATGATAAACAATGAAATAAACTTAAGGAACGCAATTCCCAGAAGCGAAATTTCAAACCCGTTAATCGATGTTAACACAGATAATGCAAAGATAGCGACAACATCCTGTGTTAATAAAATTCCTATGGTTATCTTTCCATGTAATGTGTTCAATTCTCGCCTATCTGAAAGAAGTTTCATGACAACCATTGTTGATGAAAATGCAATCATCAAACCAATATATGCTGCTTCTAAACTAAGAAATCCAAGGAAAAGCGATACAAAATATCCAACCACGAAGAGAATAAGTATCTGGATAAGGCCACCTAATGATGATACTAACGTTACGTTTCGTAACGATTTGAGGTCCATTTCTAACCCTACAATGAACAGAAGAAACACTATTCCTATAACAGACATTGATTCAATAATACTAGTATTTGTAATAAGTTGAAACACGGGTGTTATAAGAACGCCTACAAGAACATATGCAAGGATTTGCGGTTGTTTAATAAGCCGTAGAACGTACGCAGCAATAGCAGCTATAATCACAACTACACCTATCTCGAGAAATATGCTTCCTGTAACATCTATCATTTCATACAAAAAGAAGAATGAATTGTTTATAAAATTTTGGGTCTGATGGTATTATATTTTTCTATACAACTCTTGTCCTACTCGACATATTCTTGTTGCTGTTCTACCAACAAGTCCTTTTACGTTGTGGACAACACGATCTGCTCCGTGAACAACTAAACTTAGTACTCCTTCTTTGTACCAATACTTCATTTTTATCGGAAATAGTATATCTCTTTTATCTTCATTTGTGTATACTTGATTTTTTCCTTCTCTTTTTGCACAAATCATATATCTGTCGGCCCTTTCAATTGTTTGCATAAAATCCTCTTCGTCTGGACAGTATTGTGCAACTCCTAAAGAAACAGTAACTCTGTGGTTTGTTCTTTCTTGACTTTCTCTTTCAACTGCTGAACGCATTTTTTCTGCTACTTTTATTGCATCTTCTAATGTTCTACAAGAGTACAACACACACAGTTCTTCTCCATGTAAATGGTACGAATTAGCTCTTGCAACAATGTCATCTCTTCTGATGGTTTCACTTATGATAGAAGCAACGTCCGTTAAGACGCGGTCTCCAACAAGTGTTCCATAATTTTTATTAAATTTTCTAAAATCATCAATGTCAATCATAACGCAGTACGTATCTTTTTCTTTATTTCTATTCCTTAAATCATGTTCAAATTGTCTTGGTCCGGGGGAATCCGTTACTGGATTGAGGAAGAAACCTTTCCATAAATACTTGACAGTTTTGAGAATATCTTGTGTTTCTCTTTCTTTACCATTTCCAATAGCACCAAGAATTGCTCTTTCAAGACCTTCATAATCGCTGTGAATTAACATATTTCTATAGTTTTATGTTTATTTTATAAATCTATTGCTTTTTCATCACTTAATTGTGACTACGAACATTCATTAAACAATTATTTGTTCTCCAAGTATGATTTTGCATGTTGTATTTGCAATTTTTGCAGGTATCTGTAGTGGTATCATTACAGGCTTAATTCCCGGTATTCACGTAAATCTTATTTCCGTCATTGTACTTTCATTTTCAGCGTTTCTTCTCAGTGTAACGTCTCCTATTGTTATCGCAGTGTATGTTATTAGTTTGGCAATTACCCATACATTTTTAGATTCTCTACCAAGCATTTATTTGGGTGCGCCAGATGCTGGTCAAGAACTTAACGTCTTACCTGGGCATAGGTTATTGCATAAAGGCGAAGGTCATAATGCTATTGTGTACACGGTCATTGGCTCTTTAGGATGTTTGATTTTAGGAATTATTTTGTTTCCCGTGTTTATCATAAGCATGGAAACGATTTATCCTATTGTAAAAGGATCGATTGGATACATCTTGTCTTTAATTATGATTTTTATGATTGGAAAAGATAAAGGCAAACGACTGAAAAGTTTAGTGTTGTTTTTGTTAGCAGGATGTTTAGGATTACTTGTGTTTAATACCCCAAATTTATCTCAACCATTATTTCCATTGTTGTCCGGTCTTTTTGGTTTTTCTATTTTACTTACAAGTTTAGTACAAAAATCTACTGTTCCTGAACAAGACTTTAGCAAACCGTTAACTATTTCTACAAAAAATATTGTTAAGTCTGTTTCTGCTGCGTCTGGCGTGGGATTCATTGCAGCATTTTTACCTGGGTTTGGTTCGTCTCAGGCAGCGATTGTTGCAACAAATATTGTGGGTGATATTGGTGATGAAGGTTTTCTGTCGTTAGTTGGGGGCATTAACACGGCGAATATGTTAATTTCAATAGCTACCGCGTTCGTGTTACAAAAGGCCCGGAACGGTGCCATTGTTGCTGTACAAACACTTATGGGTTCTGTAGGATTTAGAGAAATGGTACTCTTTTTAGGTGTTGCTCTGGTTGTTGGCGGTGTTGCTTCAGTTTTAGCAATAAAAATATCTAAAGTGTTTGCACGTTTTATGGTGAAGATTAATTATAATGCTATTACATATGGTATTCTTGGATTTATTACACTATTAACATTTTGTTTTGACGGTTTTCTCGGTTTGATTGTATTATGTACTGCAACCTCTATTGGTTTAATTGCATCATTTTTGGGCGTGGGCAAAAATCATTTGATGGGTTGTTTGATATTGCCAGTTATATTGTATTTTGTTTTGTAAAAAAAACCTATCTCAACAAATACTTCAATAATACTGCTCTTAAAAAAAACAATACGCCAAAAATAACAACAAATGCAATAACTAATTTTACAAATCTTTTAATCTTATTGAAATATTGTTGTCGTGCAATAACTTTATCTCGACCATTTCGTACCCTAAACAATCGTACGGGATGTTTTACTCCTTTGAACTTTCGTAATCCAATATGGGCGTACGAAATCTCGTTCTTGTTCATTGCATGAAATACTGTTTCACTGAAGACAACATCACCCGATTTTGTAATACTTTCAATTCGTGCTGTTGTATTAACAGCATCACCATGAACATCACTTTTTCGTTTGATTACTTCGCCTGTATGAATAGCAACACGTATCCATAACGGTTTTTTGGGTTTCATTCGTTTATTGTATTCAATGAACCGCCGTTGAAGTTCCATACCACAAAGCACAGCGTTTGTTGCTGATTTAAATGTTATAAGAAACGCATCACCAATCTTTTGAATAACATTTCCATCATACTCCTTAAACATTGGAATGCATAATGTATCAAATGCTTCGTGAAGTTGGCTAAAACTATCTCTGCTTAGTTCTGCAGTCGTTTTTGTATAGTTGACGATGTCTATGAACATTACTGTAAGAACTTCAGATGCGATTTTTCGTGCTGGTGTCATTGATGATGTTTTGAGACGAGTATATTTATAAATCTTTTATGATTTTACTGGTTTTTCAGTTGTATACTCTTCATGAATCGGATAATTACCATCTTCTTCAATCTTCATCTCATCACGTTTTTTCTTTTTCTTTTTCGACCCCATATGTTACAAAAAAGGGAATAAAGTATTTAAGTATTCTTATGATTAACTTGTTCTTAATAAATATGGTTGACCACTTTCTCTTGCTCGTAAATATCGGTCATATTCTCGATTAATTGTTGTTTTGAGTGCCTCTTTATCATAAAGGGCAGGTTTATCAATACAAGGAAGGCCTAATCTTGCAAGTCTTTCTACATTACCTGGATTTCCGGTTATTGGAACAATTGGCATTCCAATTCTTTCTAATAAATCTAAATGATCAAATGCAGTATCTCCACCAAGGCTACCATAATTTATGTCCAGAAATATTACTCCTCTGTCTCCCTGGAATCTTCTAATTGCTTCCGAAATTCTAATTGGATGATCTACTGCAACAACCGTTTGGATTCCTGCTCTTTGTATTAGTCGTGGAGAGGATAACCTAACATCTTCCTCGTCATCTACAAGTATTGCATATCCAATGTTTTTATGTACCATTTTAATCCCTATTGAGTAATACGTATATGTTACATATTCTAATTTATAAACCTTTCGGAGAAATAGTCTCCGACAAAAGTAAATTATAAGTACTAGGACATCTTTCTATTTGGAATGATATCTAAAAAAGAAAGGGAATTAATTGTTAAGCTACACCAAAA
>PCYB01000067.1 GCA_002762845.1 Candidatus Woesearchaeota archaeon CG10_big_fil_rev_8_21_14_0_10_36_11 | reverse complement strand
CAAGTAGAGATCAAGCAAAGCAGTACCGGTTAACAGCTTTTGTTAGCTAATTAATCATACCACCACGTCTATTGACTGGTGGTTCTTGATTAAAATCTAAAAATCTTGTGCTTTTTGCAACATTAATATTTGTTTAAAATTTTATTAAGGTAACCTAAAAATTCTTTTGTGTCTAAAAAATAGTTAGGATAAGCTTGCTTTAGATCTTTAGTAGTATCAGCACCAACTAAAACAACATCATATTCTTTTCTACCATAAATTTTTTTCTCCGCACTTCCGTAAGAATAATTATTGGATAACTGTAATAACCCGTATTTTTCATGTATCTTATTATTAACTGCATCTCCTCTAACTGATCGATAAAACCGGAGATTGTGGTTAAATTATACCACAACAAAGAACCATAACCGGTTTGCCGGTCCATAGCATCTTTCCTTACTAATTGAGAATGAGCTCCTCTGAGAAATTGGGCTAACCGCTCTTTACCTGCTTGCGCATGCTTTACGGCATTTAGAATAATCCAAGCAATCTGTTTTTCTACCATCTCAAGCGTTATACACAATTATTAAATTAATCTTTCTGTATGAAACATCTTACAAAAACATAACACTTCTTACAATAAAGCGATTGCATTTTTAGAAAAGAAGCTCTTAATTAAAGAAATAATAGAAAAGATTAACCGCTATATCAAAGGAATCGGCACCATATTTGGAAGTTATGTTAAAGGATTAGAAAAAAATGATTCAGACTTAGACCTTTTTGTTGCAGACAGTTATAATAATGATGAGATAAAAAAAGGTTTCGAAAAATTTTGGAATAGACATTAGCGTTAAATGCTATCCGTTAAACATTTTTTTAAAAAATCAGACCAATGACCCCCTAATAAACGAAGCTTAAAAAAATCATGTGATTTTCCTAAACACAGAACAATTCATAGAGGTAGTTATGAACAGATGAGTAAGATAAGTGTGGGGGCTATATTCCTCTATAACCAAATTTTTGATCATATTGTTTATGGTCTATTACATCCAGAACAAACGCAATAATCTCAATTTCACTTTCTCCATCTGTTAAAGTGTATAACATTCTCCAAGCACCAGGAAGTTCAACACGAAAGAGATTTTTAACTCCATATTTCTGTTGGTACTCTGCTGGAATCTTATTCTTTGAGATCGGATCTCCAAAATGAGGATTAGATTTGATAAGTTCTACTTTTTGATTAACTGCTTTGAGAATCATCCTCTCCGTTTTTGATGTTGGAGCTTCCTCGTTAAGATGTTTATACACTTCTTCTGCCTCTAGAGAAAGTTTTAATCGCACTCTTTTCATAATTCCAGTCCCTCTGCGATGGCTTTTTGGAGGTTTGGATTTGGATTGTGAATCCAAGTGATACCTCGCATAGTTACCACGATTTTATTGCTTATTTCTAAGTATTCTAAAATTACTTTAAGAGTATTATGGTTTACTTGTCGTGGTAATTTGCGTTTGAGTTCTGCAACTGTAATAACACTTTCTTCCATATTTTTGAGAGTATTCTCTACCATGATTACCGTGTTCAGGTTTGGGGCTTGTTCCAATTCTTGCATTTTCATCACCAATTATTATAAACTTGTAACTATTAAATATGATACCGTATATAAATGTTTTGCCATTCTGGATGTAACTCACTAATAAAAACACTTATAGATAGGGTTCATTTATAATCCAAGCAATCTGTTTTTCTACCATCTCAAGCGTTATACACAATTATTAAATTAATCTTTCTGTATGAAACATCTTACAAAAACATAACACCCCTTACAATAAAATACCTGTTAAGTAAAAAGTTCCTAACTTTACACTTACGAAAACTTTATATGTCAAATGATACTTTTTGTTATCAGATGACAAAAAAAGATATCAAGAGAACCATCAAAGAACATTTTCTGCTTAATCCAACAACAAAACTAAGAGTACGACAAATAGAAAGAACTTTGAATGTCCCCTTACCCTCAGTAATCCGCTACGTCAAGGAACTAGAGACAGAAAAAATCGTAAAAAAAATAGAGGTGGCTAACGTAACTATATATACTGCTGATAGGAATGAAGATCATTTCTTAATAGAAAAAAAACTTTTCAACTTGAAACAACTGCACGACTCCGGAATAATCCAATATCTTAAAGACGAATTAAGCAACCCAACAATTATTGTTTTTGGATCTTATATGAAAGGAGAAGATATTGAAACGAGCGATATTGATTTATACCTGGAGACCGCTTCCAAAAAAGAATTAGATCTAAAAATATTTGAAAAAGTTTTACAAAGGAGGATACAATTATTTTGTTATAGTAATATAAAACAAATAAAAAACAAGAATCTTGCCAATAATATTATAAATGGTAGTGTGCTAAATGGTTTCTTAGAGGTGTTCAGATGAATAAAGAAGATTCCTGGCAGGAATGTTTAGAGACAAGTTCTTCATTAAAAGTTAGTCCAGACAAAGCTAAAGTGAATTCTCTAATCGATACCGCTCTGGGCCGCAATAATTTTTTAGAGACAAATAAAGTTACAGAAGATAATGCTAATTATCTTTTTGAAGGTTACTACTCCTCTCTGCAAGAGATTTTGCATGCAATAATCTTGTCGCAAGGCTACAAAGTCATGAACCATCTCTGTTTGGGTTATTATATTAGGGATGTTCTAATGCGGGAAGACTTATTTAGGAAGTTTGACAATTGCCGCTTTAAAAGAAACTCTTTAATTTACTATGGTAGAAAGATGGAATTTAGTATCGCTAAAAAAACAATCAAAGAATGTAAAAATTTAATAAAAGAATTGAATAACTTTCTGGAATAATGCACCAACTACCCATAAAAGAAGTACTAGAAGAACTCAAAGCTACTGAAAAAGGCTTAACTAATCACGAAGCAGAGCAACGCCTGCACCAATATGGCCTAAATGAGCTTAAAGCAGAAGAAGGCACCTCTCCCTGGAAGATACTTCTCCAGCAGTTTATCTCTCCTTTAGTCTGGATTTTAGTCGTAGCAATGGGAATATCTTTTTTCTTAGGGGAAATAATCGATGGAATTGTGATTGCAGTTATCATTGTTCTTAATGCAGTCCTGGGCTTTGTCCAAGAGTACAGAGCAGAAAAAGCCATAGAAGCGCTCAGAAAGATGGCTTCACCTAAAGCAAAAGTTTTCAGAGCAGGTAAAGAACAGAGTATCGATAGCAAATATCTCGTGCCGGGAGATATCATTCTTTTAGAAACAGGAGATAAAGTTCCCGCAGATGCACGATTGATAGAGATACATACGTTAGAAACGCAGGAAGCGCCTTTAACAGGCGAATCACAACCGGTAACAAAAGATCTTGCTTTAGTAAAGGAAAAAACACCTCTTGCAGACAGAAAGAATATGGTTTACTCAGCAACAGTTATTTCTAACGGCCGTGGAAAAGCAGTAGTACTATCTACAGGTATGAAAACTGAAGTGGGAAAGATTGCCACACTTATCAAAGAGTCTGACAAAAAACTTACCCCTTTACAAAAAAAACTTAAACAGCTCGGGAAATATCTTACGATAGCAGTCATCATTGTTGCTATTATTGTCTTCATGGCAGGAATTCTTTCAGGAAAAGATGCATCTGTTATGTTTCTCACGGCAATTGCGTTAGCTGTTGCAGTGATTCCTGAAGGACTACCGGCAGTTATTACCATTTCGTTAGCGTTAGGAGTACAACGTATGGTGAAGAAAAACGCGCTTGTACGAAAACTTCCTTCTGTAGAAACGCTTGGGAGTGTCAGTGTCATTTGTACAGATAAAACAGGAACCCTTACTCACAATGAGATGACTGTTACTAAAATGTGGGCAAATAACACGGTTTACGATGTTACGGGATCGGGATATGAAGCAAAAGGAAACTTTACCATAAAGAATAAACTCGCGAACCCCGAACATTTACACGCGCTCCTTACGATAGGTGCACAATGTAACGATTCACATTTTGATAAAAAAGAATTGTTTGGTGATCCGACAGAAGCAGCACTTATAGTTTCAGCGGAAAAGGCAGGATTTACACAACAAGAGTTAGTAAAAAAACAACCGCGTACTGACGAGATTCCTTTTTCATCAGAACGGAAAATGATGACAACAATTCACGGAAAAGTATCCTATACGAAAGGTGCTCCCGACATTATCATAGAATTATGTGATCGTATTCTTATTAATGGTAAAGTACAACGATTACCCCGAGACATAAAAAAAGAAATCATCAAACAGAACGAATCGTTTGCAAAGGAAGCGTTGCGTGTTCTTGGGTTTGCGTATAACGAAAATGTAAAAGATGCAGAAAAGAACATGATTTTTGTTGGATTGCAAGCAATGATAGATCCACCACGTGAAGAAGTAAAGAACGCTATACAACGATGTCAGGCTGCAGGAATACGTGTTATCATGATTACAGGTGATCAAATAACAACAGCAAAAGCCATTGCTGACGAATTAGGGATACAAGGTAATGCGATAACTGGCCAGGAATTGGACGCGCATAAAAATCTTATACGGGACATTAAAGAGATTAGTATTTTTGCACGTGTTAATCCTGAACACAAACTCAAGATTGTTGAAGCGCTAAAGAAAAATGGGCATGTTGTTGCGATGACGGGCGACGGTGTTAATGATGCTCCAGCATTAAAAAAAGCAGATATTGGTATTTCGATGGGTATCACTGGCACAGACGTCGCAAAGGAAGCGTCAGACATGATCCTTACAGATGATAATTTTACATCGATTGTTAATGCCGTTGAAGAAGGAAGGGGAATTTTTGAAAACATACGAAAGTTTGTTAATTATTTATTATCAAGTAATCTAGGAGAAATTACAGTTATCCTTTTCGCGTCGTTATATTCATCAATATTTGGACTTCATTTAAGCCTCCCCTTAACCGCAATACAAATTTTATGGGTGAACCTTGTTACGGACGGTTTACCTGCCACTGCATTAAGTCTTGATCCACATTCTCAAGGTATTATGCAACAACAACCTCGTCCTGCGTACGAAAGTATTCTTTCAAAAGAACTACAGTGGAACATCATTATGTTTGGCGTTCTTATGGGAATTATTTCATTGATATTATTTATCCTGTATCAGGATTCAGGCATTACAAAAGCACAAACTATCGTTTTTACGTCTCTCGTATTGTTTGAACTCGTACGACTGCAGACTATCCGTGCTGAATATAAATTAAGCATTTTGAGTAATAAATGGCTAGTAGTGGCAATCGTTGTATCATTACTTTTACATCTAGCAACAATTTACACCCCGCTTAATGTATGGTTTAAAACAACGCCCCTTACACTTGTTGATTGGGGAATACTCATTATTGCAAGTGGCGCTTTGTACGGAATGTATAGAGTTATAAATTACTTTATGAAAAAAAAGAAAATAAAAGTATCTTCACATTGAAACATTTAAATAGTTATTAAAGAACAAAAGAGAAAAAGATGATAGTTGTTACATTAGTATTATTGGTACTTTCAGTGATTCTTATCTGGAAAAGTTCTGATTGGATAACAGATTCACTCGTGCCTATGGCAAAACGATTAGGGACAAGTTATATCGCCGTTACAACATTACTCGTCTCATTTATCTTAAGTCTGCCAGAAATTTTCACAGCAATATATTCCTATTTCTTAGGACACCTTGACATTGGTTTAGGAGTTGTTATTGGTTCAGTGATGGCAAATATTGGATTGATAGTTGGTGTAAGCGCTATCATTAAACCGTTACGTGTTGAAAAGTCTGTCGTTATCCGTGATGGCATTTTTATGGTCGTTATTGCCGCTGTTGTCCTTTTGTTTGGTTCAGATTTACACTATTCACGTACAGAAGGATTGGTTCTTCTATTGTTGTTTGTCCCATATGCGATAAATGTGTGGTCATTTGAAAGGTGGCGGCCAACAAAAAACCAAAAACAAAAGGTGGAAAGTGTTAAAAGAAATCTAAGTTTATTTGGACATAGTTTCTTAAAATTAAAACCCTCATCATTAACATTTATTCTTGGGTCCGTTGTTCTTATTGGCGGTTCGTACTTATTTTCTTCTTCATTAATACAGTTAAATGAAACGTTACAGCTACCAGAAATACTTGTTGGTATCTTGTTTGGCGCAATAGGAACAAGCATGCCCAATATTGCAGCTGCTATCCAAGGAACACGTAAAGGGTATGCCGACGCGGCCATAACAGAAACGTTCGGCTCGAACATATTTACGTTGCTTATTACGTTAGGACTGGTTGTTGTCCTGTCACCATTTTCCATTGCAGGAAACGTTTTCTATTTCGATTTAACATGGATGATTATTATAACATTACTTTTTGTTGCACTTATCTTTAAAGGGTATAAATACAAAGAAGCATCACTAACGCGGTATGAAGGTATTGCATTACTACTTTTTTATATTATGTTAATAGCAGTGCATGTGTTGTTGTTTTAGAAGTTTATTTCTTAATATCGTTCCATGCAACAAGTCCCCAAACAACTAAGTTGCCGATACTAGCAAACCAACCAATGATTGGAATAATACTTGCGAGAGGGATTAGTGCCAAAGCGCCAGGATAATGTCGCCGTTCAAAGATGATCCATGTCCACATGATAAAGAACACTATATTAACGATAGGAATCAATCCAAGGAATCCCATTGCCCAATGTTTTTTTGCTAAGATTGGAAGTAAAAACAGGTTTGCTATTGGAATCCATGCAAGCCACGGTTTATCATACTTCAATTTCCGTGCAATGGTCATTAACGTTAATGCCATATAGACATAAACAGCTACAGATATTACAAAAAACATAACAAAGAAAAGTCCAATTAGCGCACCCATCGCGCCAATAACGGGCATAAATGCATTTACCATATAAAGATATAAACAAAAGAACTATATAAATTTACCCAAAATAGTCAGCTTTACTTTCTTTGATTTGTTTTGCACGGGCAGCACTGAAATAACTTTCTAAGTTCTTGTAGGTCTCTTCAGTTTCTTTATCAACAGACGGTTTGACAACATTTAATGCTTCCGTAAAATGTGCCATAGTAATTTCTTTCGTGGAAATATTTTCACGTAATGCAATCATTGCTGCTTCACGGCACACACCTTCAATATCCGAACCAACGTACCCGTCAGTTTTCTTTGCCAGTGTTGTTACGTCAACATCGTTCGCAAGCGGCATTTTCTTAATGTATATCTCAAATATGGTTTTACGCCCTTCTTTATCAGGAACAGGTGTTAATATAACACGATCAAACCGTCCCTGTCGAAGGAGTGCAGGGTCAACAATGTCCGGCCTGTTCGTTGCAGCAATAATAACAACGTCGTTTAAACTTTCAAGACCGTCCATTTCTGTCAGCATCTGGTTCACGATACGTTCGTTCACTTTCGATTCACTTGCCGAATTTCTTCTTGGAACTAGCGCGTCAATCTCGTCAAAGAATAATATTGTAGGTGATGTCTGGCGTGCTTTCCTAAATATTTCACGGACAGCTTTTTCAGATTCGCCAACCCATTTGCTTAATAATGATGGACCATTAACCAAAATAAAATTCGCTTCGCTTTCTTTTGCAACAGCCTTTGCCAGTAATGTTTTCCCTGTACCGGGAGGACCGTACAATAAAATTCCTCGTGGTGGACGGATACCCATTCGAGTAAATATTTCAGGTTTTTTGAGTGGCCATTCGACAGATTCTTTTAATTTCCCTTTAACATCTTCCAAACCACCAATGTCTGACCAATTAACGTCGGGAGTTTCAACAAGAACTTCTCTCATTGCAGACGGCCTGACAATCTTTAACGATTCAATAAAGTCTTTCTGTGTAATCATAAGTTTTGCAAGGATTTCTTCAGGAATCGTTTCTCCGTCTTCAATACCTGCTTTCTTTAAGTCAGGAAGAACTCGCCGAAGGACAATCATTGCCGCTTCTTTTGCAAGTGCATTTAAATCAGCACCGACAAAACCGTGCGTGACTTTTGCAATTTCTTTAAGGTTAATATTTTTCGCTAACGGCATGTTCCGTGTATGGATTTTAAGAACTTCTAAGCGGCCGTTCTTATCAGGAACGCCAATTTCTATCTCGCGATCGAACCTTCCTGGGCGACGAAGTGCAGGATCAAGAACGTTTGGCATGTTTGTTGCAGCAATAACAATTACTTTGCCACGAGATTTCAGTCCGTCCATTAACCCTAATAACTGTGCAACAACACGTTTCTCAACATCTCCTTTAGTTTCTTCTCTTTTTGTTGCAATGGCATCAATCTCGTCCAAGAAAATTATTGACGGGGCGTTTTGTTCCGCTTCTTCAAATTTTTTCCGCAAATTAGCTTCGCTCTCACCATAAAATTTTGAAATTACTTCCGGACCATTAATAAGGATAAAATGTGAATTAGTTTCTGACGCAACTGCTTTTGCCAGTAATGTTTTCCCAGTACCAGGAGGGCCGTGTAATAATACACCCTTTGGTGGTTCTATTCCTAACTTTTCAAATATTTCTGGATGTTTTAACGGAAGTTCTACCATCTCTCGTACATTTTTGATTTCATCACCCAAACCGCCAATATCTTCATAGTTTATGCCAAGGCTAAGACCATCATCTTCTTTTAATTCAACTGCTTGAGGATTAAACTGGACTTCTGTTTCAGGTGTAATAACAACAATTTCTTTCTTAGGATTCGTATCAACAACAACAAATTTTATGTCGCCAAAGCCAAACCCTGCAAACTGCTGTTCCATCATAGAAAAAACGTTACCAACATCATTTGGCGGATGTGATCTACGTCGTGGCCTTCCAAGCGAAACTATGTCTCCTTTCACTAACGCCTTGCCAAGAAGTCCCTGTTTAAACAATTGCGGTGACGCTTTAATTAAAACGCCTTTGTTCGCTGGCGCAATTGACACTTTGACAGCACTTTTAACTTCTGCTTTTTCTATCGACACCATTTCCCCGATAGATGTTCGTGCATTTCTCCGTATGTTTCCGTCCATTCGGATAATGTTTAAACCGATATCGCCAGGGTATGCCCTATCAACAATAGCGGCAGTCGCCCTTTCGCCCGTAAGTTGAACAATATCGCCAGGATTAACACCTATTTGTTTCATGAAATTTGAATCTATTTTAACAATACCCTTGTTAACGTCATCTTGGACTGCTTCCATAACTTTGAGCTTAATTTGGAGGGGTTGCATAGTATAATTTGTAGTTTGTTACTATATAAATATTATGGTAAAGGACAGTGTAAACTTATCGGCAGGTTAATAAATAAGGACTTCT
>PCYB01000017.1 GCA_002762845.1 Candidatus Woesearchaeota archaeon CG10_big_fil_rev_8_21_14_0_10_36_11 | reverse complement strand
AGAAAAATAAGTTAAATTTGACAAACTGTCAAATGGATATTTAGGATGAAATAGTTAGCAAACTGTCAAACTTGGGTTACAAAAACACAATACCTTTATATATACTAAAATATTCCATATTCTCTATGAAAGCAGCAACAAAAAGAGGGCAGGCAGCAAGCGCGGCAGTACTGGTTGCAATCATTGCTATCGTATTGATAGGTTTTGTTATTTTATTACCACCAGCAGATCGTGCGGAACTTCTTGGCGAAGGTACCACTTCTAAAACAAATACTTCCTCTGACACGACGGATCTTGAAGACCTTGTTATTGAAAAAACACTTCTCGAAGTTACTCCAGGAAGGATTGATTATCTTGCCCAAGATAAATTTGAACATCCGCTTCCTGTTGTTACAATTTATACACAAACAGAATCGCGTGTCCTTGCAGAGAAAAATAGGGTGTACGCAAAAGAAGGTGTTTTTTCTGAAGAAGTAAGTACATTTCCGTTTGCTGTTCCAGATGTAGAAAATACAAAAAATATTATATTAAGTTTTGTGATAGAAGAAATTACTGGTGGCAGGCTTGTCATTTCATTGAATGGTGAAGAGATTTATAATGCGGTCGTTGAAGCCGGTTCGGCGTCCCCGATAATACTTTCCAAGAATTATATGTCACAAGATAACACATTGACGTTCTCCGTTACATCACCTGGAATTGCGTTCTGGAAAACCAACGAAGTATCTCTTAAAAATGTTCAGGTTGTTGCTGACGTTACAAGTATCGAGTCGCAATCGTCACGGCACGTTTTCCTTCTGTCAGAGACAGAGAAAAATAATTTGGAACGTGTTACGTTAAAATTTCAACCAGAATGTGTGTATGATGCCGTTGGTAAATTAACAATCGCGATTAACGGCCATGAAGTATACAATGGTATTCCTGATTGTGATATCGCAATGATTCCGTTGGAAATTTCTCTTGAGAATGTGTATCAGGGAGAAAATAAGATAACGTTCAGTACAGAACATGGTATGTACATCTTGTCTCATATAACGCTTGATTCAAACTTAAAAGAGGTTGATTTTCCAACATATTACTTTGAACTTTCACATGAAGAATATACACAAGTTCAAGATAAAGAAATGCGTGTTCGTGTACGATTAGACTTTGTTGATGTTGTCACACGCAAAACTGGCGATGTTATTGTGAATGGGCATATTGAACAGTTTGATACAAAAGATGTGTTCTATGCGATAGACATCAGTGATGATGTTGAACAGGGTAACAACGCAGTTAAAATCAAACCAAAGAAAACGGTAGAAGTACGAAAATTAGATGTTGACTTAGTAAAATAACTTTTTATTTTATTATTTATTATATACTACAAAAAAGGGTTGCGGTACAAAAGTGGGATTAACAAAAGCGGTTTCTGTTGGCGCAGGTGTTCGTGAAGGATTAAGCCAAGCGGCCGGCGCCCTTAAAGCGTCAAGTTTTTTGTTGATGATTCTTGGGATTAGCCATTACTTGTTACGTATCTTTAATTTTAACATTGTTCTCATTCACATTTCTTCTTTAATACTCTTTGTCATTGCGGGATATGCACTTGCATCAAAAGTTGAGAAAGACAAAGCAGCGATACTTCTTCCCATGCTTTTTTTTGTCATTTGGTATTATGCATTTCAAGCATCCATTGGGATTCCTTTCATTTTTTATTTTGTGGGTATTTGTATATTTCTTCTTGTCCTTCTTGGGGGGTTGACAAAAGGAAAAACAGTTCAACCAGAATTGTATGGTTTCATTCCGGTCATCTTCTTATTTTTGGATATTGGATTAATCCCATTCCTTGTAGAAAATTTACATTTACAAATAACACCCCTTGTTGAAAGCTTAGCATTGTACATGCCATGGTGGGCATTCCTTGGATTAATGACACTTCCCCTTGGAGAGAATAAAGGGACAAATGCACTTATCAGCATTGCACGAATTGCTGGGATTCTTTATATTGTTTCCATTTTGGTCATTCCTACCATTCCTGGTGTTGGATATGACGATGCACAATCTCTAATTCCTGAAGCGGACGAGTTTGAAGCTGCTCAGGCACGATTACGTGAGAAGATTCCGAAGGGAGAAAATCCTGCATGGTCAAATCTAGCATGTATCTTTAGCGGTCGGTACGCAGACGTTGCCGAATGTGTTAAAGAACGGCAAGAATTAAGTGAATTGAAAGACTTCTGTGAAACTGTTGGGCAGATAGACCCAAAAGATACAGAAAACTTTAACAAATGTATAGAAAACGAACGGACAAAAAAAACACAGGCAGCGTTTCAGGTAGTTGGTGCAGTTGATAGAGAACTTAAGCCCTCAAAATTTATGTTTGTTATTGATAAAGATTTTGCTGTCACAGATACGTTTCTCAGTTTAGGCACTCCGCAGTACAGGATAAATTTTGAGTACGAAAATCCGTTGAAACAAGAACTTACTGCAGAATTTTCGTGTCATTTTACACAGAGTGGTACAACAAAAGTTGAGGGAAAAGTTAGCCCGGCAACTGCTGTCCTTATAGCAGAGAAAAGGTCAGAATCTGTAACGTGCGAGCCTAGCGGCGAATTGTCTCCAGGCCAATATAATGTTGTGTATACCGCACAATTAAAAAATGTTAAAACGTCAGCATATGCTGTCCGATTTTTTATTGGCGCAACGACGTACGAAGAAGAAGTTAAAGTTATTAATCTTATTACGGAAGCTGAAGGTGCAAATTTTAAAACACAATACAAAGAATCACAATCACCTTCTGATCCAGTTCAGCTCATTTTTGGGTATGGTAATCCTCCTGGAGAAGTAGTTATCTCCGGGTCTAAACCTATTGAAGTAGGGGTATCTGTGAAAAATAGTGGAGAAGGGAAACTTACCGCAATCAATTCGTACGCTGTTACCATGGATGGCTTTACAGGAGATTGTTTACAAAGTACCAAAAGAATATCATTCCCTTTGAACAAAACGACCGTACGACAATTTGGGTTAGCAAGTTGTACTCTTAGTACATATCCTTCTGAATTGAAAGATACTTTCCAATATGAAAAACGAACATACTGGGCAGATTTAGTGTATGATTATGTTATTGAAAATAATAAAATGAGCGTGACGGTTCATGAATAAATTAATACTGTGTGGTGCCTGTCTTGTTTGTGTAATGCTCATTCTTGTTGGGTGTGGAAGTTCTGTGGGAGAAAAAGCAACCCAATACAATTTCAAACAGGGCACTCCTGAACTGAACGTCCAACTTTTTGACAATGCGCCACCGGAAAAGATTTATCCAAAGTCATCGTTCAAATTCATTGTTGAACTTGACAATCAAGCAGCGTACGACGTTTCGAACGGAAAATTAAGTATTATTGGACTTGATACAACGTACTTTACCGTGTCTCCCAAAGAACAGACATTCGAACCGCTTTTAGGAAGAAGTCTTACAAGCCCAGCTGGTGATAAAATCTTTGTTGAATTTGATGGCGAATCACACAATCTATTCCATGGTTCAGAACAATATTCCGGGAATTTTATTCTAAAAGCAGAATACGCGTCAACAATGGAATTTGTTGACACTGTATGTATTAACCCTAATTTGTATGATGTGTACGATGCGGGCTGTGCAGTTGAAGAAACAAAATCGTATTCTGGTCAAGGTGCGCCACTTACCGTAACACGCGTTGAAGAAATAATAACTCCTGGAAGTTTCCCTGAAATTGAATTCCGTCTTTTCCTGAGTAATAGTGGCCAAGGAAATGTGAAAGATGTTACATTCATGAACGCCGAACTTGGCGGGAAACGTATTGAATGTCAATTTCAAGGGTCAGTCGATACACGAAAATTCACACTGAAAGAAACGGACAGCGAAATTGTCTTAATCTGTAAAAAACAAATTATGGAAAATCTTGATTCGTACATGACAACGTTAAGTGCAGACTTTGCATTTACATATGAATCTGTAGATCAACACAGTCTGACATTGGTAAAATGAAACTGAAATTATATGTTCTATTAGGAATACTGTGCATTTCGGTCTATGGTGTTACCGCATCAAGTATGTTCTTTACATTGTATAACAAAAATATATTTACTGCGCCGTCAATTTTTTCGGCTGAAAACAATTATTATGAAGCTGTTGGCTCAAATAGTTTTTTCAACTCTTTTTATGATTCTTTTGAGACTACTACATCTCAGAATGCACACGAACTCTCCAGTGGTACAGAGATAAGTATTACCCAAGACGGGTTTCATCCTAAAAAGCTTATTATCGAGAAAGGTCAAACAGTTATTTGGATAAATGATCGTGCATCGTTAGAAGCATTAGTTATTGGCGTTCGCGAAATTTCCGAAATGAGAAGTTCATTCTTAGAACATTCAAATACTTTCACATGGACATTTGCGGAACCTGGCGAATATACATACGTTGACGCTGTTATGATAGGAACTGTTGGGATGATTGTTGTACAATAAACCCACAATACATTTAAACCTCTTTGATTTTCTTTCTTTTATGAATATATCTATTCTTGGCGGTGGAAGTTGGGGCACAGCACTTGCGGTTCATCTTGCAGGGAACGGCCATACAATTACAATCTGGGAATTCTTTCAAGAGCAAGCACAGAAGATGCACGAGGAGCGGTTTTGTCCACTACTTCCAGACGCAAAACTTCATGAAAATATTTCAGTCTTTTCAGATATGGAGCCGGTTCTTTCAGAAAGTGAGTTAGTACTGGTCGTTGTTCCGTCAGATAAAGTTGAAAAGACGATGGAAACGGCAGCGCCATTCTTAAAAAACCGGCCACTCATTATTTGTTCTAAAGGATTTGCACACAACGTCCAGTTATTAAGCGACGTTATGAAAAAGTATTCATCTGATGTGTATTGTCTTTATGGTCCAACACATGCAGAAGAAGTGTGCAAAGGGATGTTCAGCGGTATTGTGTTAGCTGGCGGTGCCAGAAAAGAAACACTCAAACCCATTTTTGAAACCAACACATTTAAAGTTGATGTAAGCGACGATATCATCGGCGTACAAGTCTGTGCTGCATTAAAAAATATTCTAGCGGTGTTCATTGGCGTTCTTGACGGCATGGGCCTTGGCGATAATGCAAAAGCGTTTGTCATGACAAAAGGTCTTGCCGAAATTCAACGTGTAGGTCTGAAATGGGGGGCGTCAGCTGAAACGTTTGTAGGTTTGGCTGGTATGGGTGATGTTATTGTAACATGTACGAGTCAACATTCCCGAAACAGGTATGCTGGCCAGGAAGTCGGCAAAGGCAGACCGTTAGATGATGTGTTGAAAGGAATGACAATGGTTGCAGAAGGAGTAACAACGGCAAAGTGTATTCCTGAACTTGTTAAACGGTTTGGTATCAAACTACCTTTACTTCAAGGATTGTACGATATTCTTTTTACTCAGAAGAATCCTGTAGAGGTGCTTCAGAAACTATAGTTTTCTTTGCCTTTTCAATGGCGTCACTTAACTCTTGTTCTTTGAATCCAATTATCAATGTTCCGTCAATATCTATCACCGGCACTGCTAACTGGCCAGTTTTTTTAAGTAATTCTTCCCTACATGAATTCTCTTCAAATGTATCACATTCACGGAACGGTATTCTTTTCCTTTTCAACCACGTAATCAGTTTTTTACACCATGGACATGTCGGAATTGTGTAGATTGTAACTTCCATTTTTTAGTATATTACTTCATCTGTTTTTATATTTTTGTGTTTGTATATCAAATATACACAAAAAAACATTTATTTTTATAGGGCTTTTTTGTTCTTTATCTTACATCGGCCAGTTTTATTGTTAATTATGACCAGATCTCTATCCTGTAATGGTTTCCATTGTATGCTTTTTATGTGAGGAAAATGTTCTGAACTTATAATTTTTAGCCCACGTTTCTTACCAAGATGCATTTGCATGTATGTTGGATACTTTGCACTTCTGATATAGACAAACGACTTTTTTATTGTTGAAAATATAATGTTTGAACCGAACGGTTCAGGAAATGTATCAAACGTTTTTGTAATTGCATATGGAATTGAACATTTTTGTGTCTTTGTAAGAATTGAATAAAATAGTCTCTCAGAATCTGTTGTTCCTTTCGGATTAAAGAACACACTGTGCGAAATATTATCCTGAATCGTTCCATTATGACAAAACACAAGATTGCCAATATCAACACTTTGAAACAGAAATGGGTGTGTATTTTCAAGAGTATTTTCCCCTTTTGTTCCCCTTCGCACATGAAGCAATACACACGATGTTTCAACATTTCGTAATTCTTGTGTTTTTGGGTCGTTAAATATGGGAAGTGTTGATTTGTGAATTACCCATTTTTTTTCTTGTATGTACGCAATGCCCCATCCATCAGCATGTTGAAACGTTCCTCTTTCTCTCTCTCTGTTCAGTTCATGGGTTGAGTTTTGATCAAGAGCAATTTGTGTGATGGCGTCTAGTAACGGACCTACTTGCACTTTTCCAACTGCAATAAGCATACGGCACATTTTGATTTATGGAGTATAATAACCTAATTTATTTTTTTAAGTATTTTATGGATTAAATAATAAACCTATCCATCATTGCACTGAGAGTTTCTGGACGCAATCGCTCTCCATATTGTACATTAGGTTGTTGAGCATACGCCACATTTCGCATCATTTGTGCCGGGGTTGGCTCAGCATCAATTTCTTTAAAAGAACCATCATGTTGGTACAGTACACCTGCTTTTGTTAACACGGGATTTATAATCATTCCAATATCTCCTCGTGAGTAATTGTATCTTTCCAATACTTCCGCTGCTACCATCCCTAAATATCCAAACACACTTCTTAATGGTGTTTCTTGAGTATTAGGAAATGTTCCTATTGGCCAAGAGACATTTTTTTCTCCTGCCAGAGCGTACGATGCACAGTGTACAATGTTACCATTAACTTGATCTGAAGTTAAAGGGTGAATGTCTCCTTGATACATCCTCTCAACAAGACCTTGAATCATTGCCATCTGCGTTAAGACAAAACTTGCCATTTCTTCTGAGGAATATGGCATTTCTCCCATTCTCAGTTCAATACCAAGTCCTTCTCTGCTCATTATTCTATTACTGTGAATATTTGCCCATGGCCATCGTGTAGGTTTTGGAAATGTTCCTACGGGCGCATTTAGATCTTCACGTGTTACTAACAGATGGCCATATCCCGCTTCTTCTGCAAAATATCGTGCAATTTCTTCACTTGTATGTTCCTTCAATTTGTCGTACAACTCACGATCTGCCCATCGGCTTAATCCTGTTTGTACTGTAAGTGGTTCAGAAACGCCCCATCGTCCAGGTCGTCCCAATTTAAAATCACTGTCAGGAAAACCATACTCAAGGGGAGGACTTAAATGTATTCTTACGCTGTCCCATCGTGTTGCTTTTCCATCAAAAAATGGTGAAGACGCCGAGATTGCTAATAATAAAGGGCCAAGAAGGTTGTATGCATCATGATAGTGTGGTACAAACTTATGGGGAACTTTAAGTGTTGTTTGTGTAGAAGAACCTAATGAACCTAATATATAATCATTTATATAATCATTTCCAACAACAACATCTCCATCGAGAAAAGGAACGTTCACACTTTGAGAATGTGGACCAATATTATCTTCAATTGTTCTGTATCGAGATCTCTGACTTTTCATACGTCGACCAATTTCGTTATTAACCACCGGGTGGTTTCCAATTAACGCAATATCAATTCCAATGGTTTCTGCTGCCGTTTTAATTGGAAGTAACATTTCTCTAAATATTTCACACATTTTTTCATATGGTGTCACTAAGTTGAAAAGGTTATGACTTCCATTTTTTACTTCTGCATGTGCTAAAAAAGTTTCTGGAGAAACTACTTCTGTACCAACAACACGTTCCAGTTCATCATACATGGGTGCTGGTTGTCTATTTTGGTCAACCAATGTTACTTCAACTTCAGAACCGGCACTTAATATTTCTGGTGTTGTGTATTCTAATGGGGGATGTACTCGTTCAAACCTATGTACTATTGTATCTCGATTTAATCGCCTTATTAAATCTGCTTCTCTCGCTAATTCGTCTAAAGTTAACGTCTCTCCCACGATTGGATTTCCCATTTTTCACACATTTACTGTTAGAAATGTCTCTAGCAGATATTTTTTTGAAATATAACAACACGAATTTATATTTAAATTTTTCGTTTTGTATGATAAAAACTTCTTTATTCGCTATTTTGGGGGAATTTAGACTTTTTTTCGTATTAAAATAGGAATATTATCATACGTATGCACAAAAAAGATTAATAATCACCCATAATCTTTAAACAAGGTCAATTATTGCTAGTTTGTGCATATCATAGCCCATTATCTAGAAAAAATAATCATTCTGTGGTCTCTATGTTTCTTTGTTTCCAATGAATTAAACGCGTTTTCCATTTCTGTTTTTGGAACGGAAACCTCGCCCAGAATTGGATCAACAATGTGAAAAAAATTGTCGGTAAAGCCATGAACAACAATATAATTTGACGTATTTCGTTTTTCACGCCGTAGAGATTTTGTATTTATTCGCAATAAAATAATCGAGCTTTTTTCCAATTCCCGTTGAATAGTACCGAATGTAATTTCTTTTTCTTCTATTATAACGCCTCCTTGTTTTGCCTTTTGATAATGAATAGCGTCGGTGAATGATGCGTGGACTATATCTTCTTTTGTATATCGATAAAAACGGTAATCCGGAAAATGGTATTCTTTTCTTTCTACAATCACTTTTGGTAACACTCCACATTTCTTTGCATACGTTGCTAATGCATATAGAGAAGACGCTCTTGTTGGTAAGTTAACACTTTTTTTCCATATGTCAAACTCTTGCTCTTTTGTAAGGGGGATTGTAGGATTAAAGAAATGTAAAATTGTTAATAACGCAGATGCTGCCGTTGTATATGACGTTGATTGGATATATGGTTGCATTATATCTTTACAATGGGAGTGATAGTTAAAAATCTTTTTACGGATTCAAATCAAGTATGCAGTGACCTAACGTCTTTGCTTTCGTTTCAACACTCTCTTTAAGGTCAGAATCACGCACTCCTCCCCTTATTACGTTCTGTGTATGTTTCAATAATTGTGGAAATTGTGGATGAGAAAAATTGACTGCATAAATTCTTTGAGCCATACGTGCGTACAATGCACTTTGTTCACTAACTTTGTAAAGTACATCTGTTATTCCTCGTAAAGACGCAAGAATTTGTGCATAATACTGTGAATATCTAGTAAAGTTCAAATCGTTTTCGTCACGTGGAAAAGAGGTATGCAGGTCTGTCCATGCAACAATATGTGGTTCACCGGGATATCGTTCTTTAAAACCTGTTCCGAGAATAATCTGCTCGGTACCATCACCCATCCATATGTCTTCTGGAAGTTCTGTTGTTGCTTCAGAAACTTCATATCGGAAATTAGAATCAACAAGAACATCAAGACCGAACTCAAGACCCATATCATTACAAAGAGCAACACCATTTGTTTTTCTAATGTCTCTAACGCCTAAGTTGCTCAAATGTTTCTCGACTATGCACAGAATGTTGTGCAATTATGTATAAACTCATCACTTTTTCACATTTCTGTTTGTTTATAAATTTTATTTACCATCCGGTCTATAGCGAAGCGGTGACCGGTGGCAACACGAACAGGACTTTCGTATAAAAATCATTAAAAACTTCTAAG
>PCYB01000060.1 GCA_002762845.1 Candidatus Woesearchaeota archaeon CG10_big_fil_rev_8_21_14_0_10_36_11 | reverse complement strand
GAATTATCTCCAAAACTTTAGTTCTGGTTAGTTTCATAACCTCATTATTTTTATCGTAGGGAAAAACTTTCGGGATAACACACTGTAAAGAACGTCACAAACTTTTTTAAACACTATTAAATTATGTACACTACATGTCATATGAAAAACTGGGATTAAAGTGTGGTATAGAGATTCATCAGCAGTTAGAAGGAAAAAAACTGTTCTGCAATTGTCCTACAACAATGCGAGATGATCAACCACACTTTACAATTAAACGGAAATTACGAGCATCTGCTGGCGAATCTGGTGAAGTAGACATTGCAGCACAACAAGAACAGGTGCGAGACAAAACGTTCATCTATGAAGGATATAAAGACACAACCTGCCTTGTTGAAACTGATAGTGAACCGCCACATGATATTAATAAAGAAACATTACATACAGTTTTACAGTTTTGTAAAATTACAAACGCAGATGTATCGCCCGTTGTTCAGGTAATGAGAAAAACTGTTGTTGACGGATCTAACACGTCAGGATTTCAACGAACGGCACTTATTGCACGAAATGGAAGTGTTGAAACAAGTGAAGGAATTGTCAGATTTCAAAACATTTCCCTTGAAGAAGATGCATGTAAAGTTATTTCTGAAACAAATGATGAAAAAACGTACCGGTTAGACCGCCTTGGTATTCCATTAATTGAAATAGGAACACGCCCAGACATTAAAACGCCTGAACAGTGTCAAGAAACTGCAAAAAAAATTGGAATGATTTTGCGTTCTTTACCTAACATCAAAAGAGGAATTGGTACAATACGACAAGACGTGAATGTTTCTATCAAAGGTGGTACGAGAATAGAGATTAAAGGTGCGCAAGATTTACGACAATTACCATTACTTGTTGAACTTGAAGCAAAACGACAAGCAGAATTATTAAAAATTAAAGATGAATTACGCCATCATCGATTAAATGATTTTGCAATTGCAGATTTATCTGTGTTGTTACAATCTGCGGATTCAAAAATTGTTCAGAAGACTATTGAAAATAATGGGAAAATACTTGGAATAAAGTTGCATGGGTTTGCAGGATTAGTGGGACGAGAATTACAACCAAATTATAGAGTTGGGAGTGAGTTTTCTGGTCGGGCAAAAATTAAAGCAGGTGTAGGAGGTATATTTCATTCAGATGAGTTACCTAATTATGGCATTCAAGAAAAGGAAATAAAACTTATTCGGAAGAAACTATCATGTACACAACAAGATGCGTTTATTTTAGTTGCTGATGAAGAGAAAAAAGCACGAATTGCGCTAGAAGCTGTCTATGATCGTGCAAAAGAACTGTTCCAAGATGTTCCGAAGGAAGTTCGGAAAGCAAATGCTAACGGGACAACATCATTCCTTCGACCAATGCCTGGGGCTGCACGGATGTATCCAGAAACGGATGTGCCATTAATACGGCCAGATGTAACAAATATTGAATTGCCGGAGTTGTTAGATGCAAAGATTGCTCGGTATCAAGAAGAGTTTGAAATAAGTATGGATTTAGCACAATCTATTGCAAAGAATAATCCTGTGCTATTTGAAGAATTGGTTGTAAAGTATCCTACTATAAAACCGGCGTTTATTGCTGCAACACTTACTTCAACATTGATAGAAATTAAACGAAAGTATAAACTTGACTCTGCATCATTACAAGACAAAAACTTTAAAGAATTGTTTGAATATTTGGCACAGGAAAAGATCCATAAAGACATTATCCTTGATGTACTAATTGATATGATTAAAGGAACGTTTGATATCACAAAGTATGAAAGCGTAAAAACAGAAGAGATTCATAAAGTTATTAAAGAAATTGTGGAGAAGAATAAAGATGCTCCATTTGGTGCATTAATGGGTATGTGTATGAAAAGGTTTGCGGGGAAGGTCTCGGGAAAGATTATTTCTGATGAATTGAACAAGTTAGTTACTTGAGAGTAGTTAAATAATAGAAAGATTTATAAAGAGAAATGCTTATATAAGAGTATTATGGCAAGATTACAAATGGAAGAAGAAGGAATCTTTGGAATTGAACAAAGAATTATACCTAGACGAAAAGGAAGTAGATTACCAAGTCTTGTTACAGGCCTCGCATTTACTGTCATATCTGCACTTGCTATAGCAAACGCCGAGCCTGAAGATAATAAAAGACCTTATGATGGTCCAGTTGCAGTTGAAGTAGAACAAGATTATAATATTGGAAGTGGTATTGAATTAAGAACTTCCAAACCAAAAGGATATATTGGTGAATGTGCAGAAGCGATAGATTTATCCAGAGTAAGTTTTGAAGAAGCTGTTGAAAGTAGACTAAACGCACGCGATCCAATGAATGATAGTGTTCTTGTTGCAATCAAAACAGAACGAGATAGAGCATTACATGAGGCTGGTTGTAAATTAGGTTGTGAAGATTGGACATATCAACAACATGAACCTGGGTCTAAAGGAGATTACAAAGCAGTATTCAGACTCCTTGAAACGTGCGGTCCAAATAAGAAATAAAACCCAATAACCTTATATAAAAACCCCTAATTTTAACTATAAAAAACAACGGAGTTATATACAAAATGACGGAAACAATCAAAAAAGGAGACATTGTACAAGTTGAGTATACTGGAAAATTAGATGACGGTTCTGTTTTTGATACATCTAAAGGAAAAGCACCATTAGCGTTTAAAATTGGATCTAAACAAGTTATTCCTGGATTTGAAAAAGAAGTTGAAGGAATGAATGTTGGTGAGGAGAAAACATTTACTATTGCATCAGATGAAGCATACGGTCCAATACACGCGGAAATGACTCAAGAAGTACCACGTGATAAATTGCCAAAAGAACCTACGCCACAAGTAGGCATGATGCTTGTTATGCAAGCACCTAACGGCCAGCAAATACCTGCTAAAATCGTTAATGTAACTGAAGATAAAGTTACAATTGATTTAAATCATCCACTTGCAGGAAAAGATTTAACTTTTACCGTTAAGATCGTTGGTGTTAATGAACCTGAAGATGAAAACGACGAAAGTGAATCTTCAGAAGAAACAGATGACGAAGATGCCGATGAGTGTGGTTCCTGCGATAGCTGTCAGGGATGTCATTAGGAAACATTTTTATTCTATTCTTCTTTCTTTTTATTGAATGAACAACAACAAAACATTCCTTATCATATTTTGTATATTTCTTCCAATATTTATAACCCTATTTTCATTTAAAACGACACTTTTTTTTATTGATGGAACGCCACAACAAGAGAATACGATTGATTTTCTTACGGACAATACAGAATTAACCCAAGAATATACCGATAATGAACTTATACACTTGCGTGACGTACAACGTGTCATGAATTATAGTACTATTTGGGTGTATTTTTCAGTGCTTATACTTACGGGCATCATTACATTGTACAGAAAAGAGACAAAACAAATACAAAAATTATTGAAATATGGGGGGATAACAACGCTTGCATATATCGGAACTGTTTCACTTGTATCAATACTTTCCTTTGACACAATTTTTACACTTTTCCACAAAATATTCTTTCCGCAAGGAAACTGGCAATTTCCACTAGATTCGATTCTTATCAGTACATTCCCATACAATTTTTTTATATTTATTACAATAAAAATTGGTATCCAAGCACTTTGTTGGGGAATACTTTTTATATTCCTCTCATTTTACATAAACTATGGTACCCAAAGCACGAAGCATTAAAGCGATGCTGCTTGTTGCAGCCGCACTTATTGTTCTTATTGTATTCTTTATCATTATATTTAACGTTATTTTATTTATTATTCCGTTCGTTATCATCCTTATTGCTGCAAGTTACCTCTTTAGAATGCTCAACAAATTTAAAAAAGAGAACAAAAACGATATTCTAGACGCGGAATTTAAAGTAAAAAAATAAAAGTGTGCGATACATGAAACCATTAATCATACTTAATTTTAAGCTGTATAAAGAAGCAGCTGGGAAAAAGGCTCTTGATATTGCACGGCAGATACGCAACGTAAAACATGAAAAATATGAAATAATTGTTGCCCCTTCCCTTTGTACGATACAAGAAATTGCTGAGAAAACGAATATCACTGTTTTTGCACAACATACCGATTACGTTCCATTAGGTGCGCATACGGGAAAGATATCGGCAGAAGAACTTAAACAGATTGGTGTGAAAGGAACATTATTGAACCATTCTGAACGAAAAATACCGTTGCCATATTTAACACAAATTGTTGAACGCTGTAAAAAAAATAAATTAAGAACAGTTGTATGCGCATCAACAATTTCTGAAATAAAAAAAGTTGCGGAATTATCACCAGATTATATTGCGTATGAACCAAAAGAACTTATCGGAGGAAATATTTCTGTGACGGAAGCCGATCCGGACATAATCGTAAAAGCTGTCGGGATTGTGCACCAGATTAATCCAAAGGTTAAAGTACTATGTGGTGCAGGCATTCATTCGAAGGAAGATGTTGGTCATGCACTGTTGTTAGGAACACATGGCGTTCTTATTGGTCATTCTTTTGTTAAAGCACGTGACCCAAAGAAGTTCTTGCAAGAAATGTTATTGTGATAGGGGATGTTGTTACGACTTATTGTACTTCAACATAAAACTTTTGTGAAGGGCCGTATTGTTCCTGTTCGCTAGAATCAGTACTAGAAACAGTAATAATTGCGTTAAATATGTATGTTCCACTGGGATAGTTTGTTGGAATAGATACAAGAACAGGAATATTTTTATGTTCATTCTGCAAAACTTTAAACGATTCTGCAGTATATAATAATGCATTGAGTTGTAAGTCTTCAAGATTGAGTGTAGTTGTTATGTCAACACTTTGTATATCAAGCACTTTTGTTAGTGTAATTTCTAAAGAAAAATCAGCAGTAGAGTCCTCATCAACATTTAAAACGCCAATACCAAACACAGCATTGTTCGCGTGAGATATAGTTACTTTGTACGGGTATACTGCCGTTCTCTTTCCCTGGTCTATTAATAACTGTTTAAGTTGTTGGTTTGTTCTCTCATCTAAATCGCTTTTAATACTTTCCGCACCACCAATGAGTTTGTATAGGAACGCAACACTGCCAACAAGAATAACGATTGAAATAATGATAATGACAAGAACGTTCATTGAAAGACTAATTGCCGCTTTCTTTCTCATAAATGATTAAATGAAAGTAAGAGTTTATAAAGTTCACTAATTATAAAATAGCAATGTCACTTGAGAACGTTATTAAAGAATCGTTTTTTCATAGAGTGCGTAGAAGTGTAGCATCAAAAGTTATGCCTGTTATTGCTGCGGGAATGTTTACTTTTTCCGGATGTGAAGTTCCTGGAGAGAAATCTTATGATCATCCTGAAATTACTGAAATTTACAAGAAAGGTATGAACATACAAACTGGATTGACTAACAAAGGAGGTAAGATTTATTTTAATGAAGAAAGTGATCTTTTCAATGGTCAGAAAACAACAGAAGTTATTGAAATATCAGTCATAGACGACCAGAGTGCTCCTGTCCCAAATGCCGAAGTCTTTTTTTTCGATGGCAAAGGGTTTGAAGCATATCACATAAATCATGAAGATTTTACACCTTTTTTTCATATCTTTAATCATAATAGTAGTCATGTGTTAAGACTAACAATGTCTCCATTGCAATCTTATTCTTATACAGGTAGCAGTAATGAGAACTCGAAAGAAGCGGCAGAAACATTTGCAGAATATACAGAGACGTGGGATGATAGAGGATGTAGAGACCGCGAGTGGTTAGTAACAAATATTGATCTTGGAGTACTTATTTTTAAAAGTGTCGCTGGTATAAACACACATGCAAGCCCTTTTATTGACACACTGGTAAATAAAATAAAAGGAGTTATGCGCCAGGATCAAATGGCTCGCGTTCTTAATTTTATACCGTTCGAGCACGGGATTTATGCAACAACAACCCTTATGACTCTTGACTTGAGGGATGATAATGGATGTTACGAAACTCAAACGTGTATACCTCATAGCGATAGAGGGTGTAGTAATGGAAATGTATATTGGATAGATAGTTGTGGGGAAATTGAAGAACTATACGAAACATGTGAACCAGATAAACAATGCAGCAACAAGATTTGTCATTCAAAACCCGATGATCGTGGATGTGAGGATGAATGCGGTGCAGAAGGAGCAACTTATTGCTCTAACAACCAAGTATTTCTTTGTGATTATTATAATGGTAACCTTTGTCGTGAAGTAAAACTTTCAGAAGTGTGTGGTTCCGGTCAAGAATGTGAGGATGGAAAGTGTGTTGCAGGACCTGACTGTTCACCTACACCAGATAAATATTGTGAAGGAAATAAAGTTGTCACCTTCTATGAATGTGAAAATAGGCGGGAAGTTCAACCGTGTAGCTCAGATGAAAAGTGTGAGAATGGAGAATGCGTTAACCAATGTAGTCCACTACCAGATGGATGGATTATGTGTGCATGTCCAGAAATACACCACCTTTTGTGTCATCCAAATGATAAATCGTGTGATGAATGAAAATTCAAAAAAGATTATTGCCAAACTTTATATTCCTTAACGATAAAGATAAGAAATATAAACAGTAATACTGCACCGGCAACCATATACCATAGTCCAGGTAAGATAGCCATGTCTTTAATAGATGTATACATCCCCCAGCCCATTACGATAAAACCTAACCACAGAAATTTGTCAAGGACAAGTTTCATTATCTGGAATTCTTGATCTTCCGTCATCCGCTTTTTTGAATATTTTTGTGCCATTTTTTTCACCTATGATTTTTCACCTATGATGTTACTGTTAGGAAGAATTGTTTTTCTTGATATGCTGGAGTTGTATCACAATCACCATCTTTACAAACCCCTAACGTGCAAATATAAGTTCCTGGTGCTAACCCGTTTTCAGTAAGGATAAGACTAAATCCAACAGCAGTATTTGCAGGAACATCTTGTGAGATTGACGCCATTTCAGGTTTGAGATCAACTGGAGTCTTCGCTTTATCTAAACATTCCGTTACGACAAAAGCTGCAGCGGTAGCAGTATTGGTATCTTTGTTATAGAACCCAACACTCATTGTTTTCTCATCATTCCTACTAATTTCAATTGTCTGTTGAATAGTTATCGGATTAGCCGATGTTGGTTCTGCTTCTAACTGCGTAACAGCAAACGCTTCTGGTAATTTATCTTCTGCTCCTTTAAAAATTGTCCTGGTTAAGCTTAAACTCAATCCTAAAACAACAAACGCGATAACAATTACAACAATTGCTGTAATAGAAAGCGATAGTGATCCCTTTTTGTTCATTGTGACACCTCTTTTTTTTGACTGTGTTCTGACTACTTTTGATTATATGTGTACAAAGGACATTTTATGTATATAAAAATGTTTCTGAAAATGAAGAGGTATTAAAACAGTATAAAACTGCCAACTAACGTAAAAATACTGTGTCCAAACACAACAACCAAATACGCAAAAAGAAAACTGGGAATAAACGGAATGCCTATTTTGATAGTGATACTCTTTATTTTTCCTTTATCATAAAAGCCATGTAATTTCTCAACATCACTTTTTTCAAGAGTTTTCCGTAACTGAACTTTCTTTTCATCGATAAAAACATCTTTTGCAAGCCAATCCCCTTCTGTCACATCTTTCACAGATATTTTCTTTACAAAGAGGTTTTCTTCAATAACCGTTACAAAAATAAATGTATAAAAGATGCCTAATGGAAAAAATATAATGAACCATACTATTGGAACAAAGAATAAAACACTACAAAAAATAAGAGATATACCAAGAAGAATGTATTGTAAAAATTTTTGTTTTTGTGTTTTCTGTACAAACTTCGTAGAAAAAATGTGCCAGTTCTGTAATGCGATACCAAACATCCATATTAAACCGTATACTGCCCCTATGAACAGTAACGCAATAAAGAACCACACTAACGTAAAACTGGTACTGTTAAAAGGGTATGTTATTCCTATAACAGCACCGATTCCCATTAACAATTTACTATCACCACCACCCCATTGATGTGTATAATACAAGAAGCATGCGACGCCAAAACAGATTATAAATCCTATAATTCCACTTATCAAAATGTTCCACCCTTCAGAAAATGAAAAAATTGTTCGAATGCCAAACGCAGCAAAGAGAAGGCCATAATCTACCCAATCAGGCACTTCTCTTGTTTTTATATCTGTCCATGATGCAATACCAAGTACACAAAGTGTTATGCCACTTATAACAAATTCAAAGAGCATACTAGAAGGAAACGAAGAAACTTTTATAAACATATTTACGTTTATCACAAACAATAAAAAAAAGACGTGGTGATTCACATGGATGATAATGAATATGAGATTCTTCCCCATAAATTGTTAGAAGACTTAAAATATGACGTTGAGGCATTAAAAAAGAAACTGACACAACCCGATGCAAAGTCAAACGAGCTCATATTAGAGATTGAAAGTTTGAAAGATTCTGTTCATGAACTTACCGACATTTTCAAAAAAGCATTAGGGGAAATAAAAGATGAAGACGATTCTGGTAAAACAATGATTTTCTTGAGAGAAAAAGTTGGTATGATTGCAAGTCAGAATGAAACAATTGCACGAGGTATGATTGCCATCTCCGAAAAAGTTGAAGATTGGATGAACAAGCAAGGCAGGCCAATGCCATCACAACCAATGTATCGGTCAAGTCCACAACCACAACACGTTATGGGACCACCACCATCATTCCCCGGCCCTGGAAGAATTGCGCCACGTCCATCTATGTCATCATCGTTAGAAAGTGGAGAAAATGAAAACCGAGAATTATCGTTTCCACCGCCACCACCAAATCCGGGAAAAGAAAAGAGAGGAATATTTTCTTAGAATCAATGCAATGAACAAATGAACGCGCTCAAAATACGTAAGCTGCTTGTCAAAGTGGCACGCGAGTATCAACAAGAAAAACAGTCATTCTCTAGGACTGGGCTTAAAAAGAAACTTAACGAGATAAAACATCTTTCGTCACAGAAAAAAGTTCCTAAATTAACGTTACGGAAGGAAATTGTTCATCTTGAAAATCAGTTAGAGGGTATTTTTGAACTTGAACATACCCTTTTTATGCAAAAGAAACGCGAATCTCATAAGGTTGCAGCGCTCAAAAGGCAAATACATACACTTCAACAGAACCTTGCTGTTGCAGGAGATGAAAACGTGCAACAAAAAGTGAACAAGCTTACATTTCTGTTAGGAGAATGTCTTGCAACAAAGAAAACAACGGACGACGTTATGCTTAAAAGGCATGGCGTTCGAATGGAAATGACACAACCAACTGTTAGCATACCTGTAACACAGCAGAAACATACATTACAAGAAGAAACAATTTCAAAATTTCATCTCTTCCAGAAGCGTGTTGATTCATTAAAACAAGAATTAGAAATAACGAAACGAATTGAAACAAAAGATCCTGCAAAAATAAAGTCAATTGAACAAAATATTGTCCTGTTTGAAAATGCCATTCAAAAATTCGTGAGTGTTCATCCAGAACTTGAGAATTTTGATGGTGGTTTATCAGAACATGACATTGTAGAATCACCACTCTCAATTTCAGAAACGAAACACACTCTTCTTTTTAACAAAGATGTGCCTACGGCCGTCATTGAACACAGATCAATGGACATTGAACTTGAGAAAGAGTTGCCATTGCCGCCGCCACCGAAAATGATACAATCGTAATGGATCTTGTCCTAGAATATTTTTAAACGTCTTTCCCCATAACTGTCCTTCTACTATTCTCTTTTGCGCGTGTTGCAGCATCAAGAATAAGTTGTTTGACTTTCTTATCGAGAGTTTCTATGAAATCTGCAGAAAGGTTCTCTACACCCAATCCAGACTCTTTAAGGATTTCTTTAATTTGTGTTCGTACGGTAAGCATAAAACCTATTGTTTTGGTTGATATTTTTAAATATTGTGTTTAAGAAAAGAAAAAATAATTAATTTTACAATACGTGCGTAATTAGTCTCCGACAAAAGTAAATTATAAGTACTAGGACATCTTTCTATTTGGAATGATATCTAAAAAAGAAAGGGAATTAATTGTT
>PCYB01000019.1 GCA_002762845.1 Candidatus Woesearchaeota archaeon CG10_big_fil_rev_8_21_14_0_10_36_11 | reverse complement strand
CCGGTTAACAGCTTTTGTTAGCTAATTAATCATACCACCACGTCTATTGACTGGTGGTTCTTGATTTTTTGTTATTTGTTGAACCAATCTTTTTTGTAAAATCATTTCCTAATATCTGATTTACTTTTGAATAAGTGATTATTGGATTAGAATCTATAAGATTTTTTAGATAAACATCAAAAGAAGAGTTAGATATAACTGAATAATCTGTTATACTTTTACTTTCGTCTTTTCCCCACAAAACAAAATTATCAATATTTATTAAATTAAAATTAATCCCTAAACTAAATAATGAGAAAGAAAAGGAGAGCACAATTATGATTTTCCATATTTTAGATAGTTTTATTTGTTTAAAACCAAATGGTGGTTGAGTTTTCTTTCATTTCATAAATGTCTTTGTAACTTTTAAGTATATATATATATATATATATTTATCTTAAATAAACTCTGAGATTGAGTTTAACATTTGGAATCCCAAAATTATTTTTTCTACTTCTCAAACATGTCCTGAACTTCTTCGGACGTCGTTGCCTGCTCTGCTTTTTTATCGTCACGTAATCGTACAAATCGCGGAAATCGTAGTGCTAATCCTGATGCACATGTATGAAACGGACTTTTGGTAATCTCTGCAGCAAGAACTTCAACGACAATTTGTGGAGTAAACCATACGTCAGCTTCCATTTCTTTCTTTGCAACTACTCTGCCTGGTTTCATTTTAACTTTATATGCGTCCAATTTTATAGGAAGGGATGCCAACATATCATCAGTTAACCCTGTGCCAAGTTTACATACAGTTTCAAATGTGTCCTCCTTTGCATTATATACTGCACAGAGAAATGCGCCGTACGTCCCATGTCTTTTTCCACGACCATAAAATGCGCCAATAATAACTAAATCAAACGTATCAATCATATCTTGCGAATAATCTTTTTTCCATTTTATCCAATTCCATCCGCGTGTTCCTGCCTGATACGTTCCTTCTAAAGATTTTATCATTATTCCTTCTTGTTTATCTTCAAGCATCTCCCCAAAAAACGTTTTCAATTTGGTAATATTATCAGTTATTATCCTGTCAGCAGTTGTACAATGTTTTCCTTTGTGAACAATTTTTTCTATATGATCAATGCGTTTTTTGTAGGGCTCGTTGAGAAACGATTTCCCATTCAAATAAAGTATCTCAAATACTTTTGCTTGAACTGGTATTTTCTTGATATATTCTTCAATGTCGTGCTTTCGACGACGTTGCATAAGTGTCTGGAACGGCAAATGTTTACCCTCCTTATCAATGGCAAGAATTTCAGCTTCAATGATGAACTCTTTCGCGTTAATCTGTTTTTGCATATATTCAACTAAATCTGGAAACTGGTCAGTAATATTTTCTAACCTTCGAGAAAATAGTATTACTTTTCCTTCTGTTGTTTTATGTGCTTGGACACGTTCTCCGTCATATTTTCCTTCAGCTGCCAACGTTCCCGGAATTTTTTTCACAACCTCTTCCCATTCTTTGACCCGTTGCGCCAGCATCATTTTTATGGGTCTTCCAACACGAACCTGAATCTTTTCTAATCCTTTAAGACCGTGTGTTGCAAGCGTTTCTGCAATAACACCAACGTCTGGGCAAATATTATATGCACGTTCAAGATGTTCTTTATTTTTCTTATCCCCCGTAAATGCTATCGCTAATGAATCAATAACTGTCATGTCACCGGCACCCATACGTAACGTTCCTAAGACAATACGTGTGAGATACTTCGCGCCTTGTGGCGATGCTTTTTGCAATGCTGAAACGAGTAACTGTGTTTTCTTATCCTGCGAGCCCGTACCAGAAAGTGTTACGATTTTATGTAATATGTCATACAAACATTGGATAGTTAATTTCCCGAGAGGGATAAGTGTCTGTGGTTTTTTCTGCAATACTTTCTCTGCAGTTAATCCTACATCGCCCGTTTTCTGCATAATTTCTTGTACTTTCTTTAATGATACTCCGCCCGCAGACGAAATTGCTTTAAGAACAGTCTTTTCTGCTAATCCAAGAACTGCACTTTCATATTCAGATGCAATTTGGCCCAGCGTTAGATAAGATACAAGTGCAATGTCTTCTTTTGGAACTTTTTTAAAAAAGTCTGAAAGAATTTCTCGCATTTGGTTCCCAGATGCAGTTTTTTCCAGTTCTTCATACACATCAACGAGTTTATCAAATTCCATAGTTTAAAGAGAATGTGTATGTTTTTAAAGGTTATTGTGTGTAAAAACCAAAAAGCAAATGTATAAATACTCAATTTGATATGATAAGTATCATGCCTACAAAAGAAGATCTTATACGATTTTGGAAAGAGAAGAATATTGTTACCAATCCTATTCTTTTTGGCGCATTTGAAGCAATTCCGAGAGAAGCGTTTATAGCACCTACGTTACATCATCTAGCGTATGAGGATAGGCCGCTTCCCACAATACGAAAACAGTCAATATCACAGCCAACAACGATAATGTTGATGTTGGAAGCACTTGAACTTCGTAAAGGACATAACGTGTTTGAGTTAGGTGCTGGGGTTGGATACCAAGCGGCATTACTCTCAAAAGCAGTTGGTCCTCAAGGAAAATGTACAACTGTTGATATTATTCCTGAACTGATTAATGCAACAAAGGAAAACTTTCTTAAACTTAACATTCTAAATGCTCACGTTATCGAAACTGATGGGGGCGACGGGTATAATGAAAATGCTCCCTATGACAGGATTATTATTACTGCAGCGTGTCCTTCCATACCACAACCTTTGATAGATCAACTTAAAGAAGGTGGAATACTTGTTGCCCCTGTCGGCAATTTACAAAGTCAAACAATGGTGAAAGGTGTGAAAGAAAATGGGCGGTTAGACCTTGATTTTATTGGTCAGTTTGCATTTGTTCCTCTCCGAGGAAAATATGGGTTTAAAGAGTTAGAAAATATGCAAGAATAATTATATGCGTGCCATTTGTTCTATCATCTTTACGAGATCTTCAAACGAGAATTGGTGTAAAGGAATAACTCTAAAATGTTCTTGGTTACGTGGGCTGTACAATTTTGTAGACTGTTCCATCGCTGCGAGCAACTCTTGCTTTGAAATAATGCCATAAAACTTTGTATGTCCATTGAGATGGTTACATACAATATGGTAATCAGCAATTTTGTTTTTTTCTTCTCTGAAACGATCGTCAGGGTACGCAACAGACTTCCATCGTTCAAGAGATTCTGGCGCGACACTTCGTAAACCAATTGTAACTTCCTTGCCGCCGATTTTTACTGTAAAATCCGCCCCTGCTCCCCGTGAATCGCCAAAATAAAGTCCTCGATTTCTAAACCATATACTTTTCGTAATAAGAATTTGTTTAAATGCTTCTTCTGTTGTCCAGCAATGCACAAAATTTTGGATTTTTACATCAACATTTCTTCCTTGTTTTTTCCATCCTTCAACTTCTATCTTTTGTTCTGCTTGTTTCTGGAAAAAGGTAAGAATATCTTGTGGTACTTGATATTCAATATAAAACATTTCAGTCATTTTTTTCTGTCCAGTCAATCCAACTGCCGCCACGTTGTGCATTTTCGTGCGTGAATCCTTCTGGGTACCTTGCTTTCAGTTTTGTAATGTTCTCATCAAGAACATCGTGTAAGTTCCATCCAAAGAAATTACAAATCATTGCTGCATACCACAACGTATCGCCAAGATTTTCTTTTATTCCATGTGTAACATCATTACTATGCGCAAATGTCTTTTTGATACATGACGCAACATCCCCAGCTTCACCCGCAATTCCAAGCCCCCATGTAAATATCTCTTTTTCTTTATTGTCAAATTTTTTGGCAGTCACGGCACACAGTTTTTGATATTCCTGTAAATTCATTCTTTCACCTCTTCAGTTTTCTTAAATATCAAACAATAATGATGGTGGACGTTAGGGACGAAACTATATTTGTATCCATAGGGGAATAATGTCTTATTATTTTGACACCATATTCTTTCACCACGTAATTGGTAATGGTGTGCCATTTCCCTTGCAAAGTCCCATGCAAGCATTTTATATTCACCTTTGTCCATATAATTTTGTAATATGACAACAAGGTATGCACCTTCTTTTACATATGGTTTTAGCTTTACAAAAATTGATACTAGTTTTGTAAGAAAATCGTCATATCCCTCAGCATTTCCAAGATCTTCGGGATCATCGCTATATTTTGTATCAAGACCTTTATCTTCTCGTTCTTGTGATGCAAGACCTTTCTTGTTAAGCATCGGTCCGTACGGCGGAGATGTTATGACAAAATCAATGTTTGGAAGGGCATATTGTTTCCAAATATAATCCAAACGGGAAGAATCGTCTTTGAGAACAAGCTGTTTACATGGTTTTTCTACCCCTTTTTCTGTAAGTTGAGTTTGACTTTCAACTTTCTTAATCCTTTCATTTGCAATATCAGCGTACTTCTTCTGGAGTTCAATTCCAATGCCGTTTCGTTGAGTATTGTAACAGGCAACTAGAGTACTTCCAGTTCCAAGGAACGGATCAAAAACAACCGCATCACGTTTTGTAAAGAACCTAATAAAATCCTCAATTAAGTTCTCTGGATATTTTGCCGGATGAAGAATTTCGTCCTTTTTTCTTGGCGGTGGATTATGGATGAACCACGTTTTGGTAAAAGGTAACCATTCCTTTGCAGTAAGTTCATTGAGTCTGTTGTACGGAGAGACTTCAGTCATATACGGACCAAAGAATCAACCTATATAAAATTATAGGAATGTGAGAATATACTACTCTTAATCTGATTGTATAAAATATAATAAAAATAAAAAAGTAAAATTAATTATCTTTTTCTTTTCTTCGCAGGTCTTTTTTTAGCTGCTTTTCTTTTAACCGCCTTTTTCTTTGCAGGTTTTCTCTTCACAGCTTTTTTCTTTGTAACTTTTCGTTTCGCAGCTTTTCTCTTTACTGCTTTCTTCTTACCTACTTTTCTGCCACGAGCCATTTTTGCTCGACAAACATTTCCCTTTTTATCGATGAAGTAAAGGTAGCCGCTTTCTTTCTTAATACCAACTTTTGCAACGACTTCTTTCTGTACTCGGCCCTTTTTTCTTCCTGCTCTGCTCATTTGAGCTCGAGAGACGTTTCCATTTTTATCGATAAAGTAGAGATAGCCTGACTCCTTCTTAATTCCAACGTTTGCTACAATTTGTGCCATAACTCATCCCACCTCTTTGTTTTTTTCTTTTTCTAAGTCTGAAAACCCTTAGTTTTCTAGTCGTAAAGAAACATTAGAAGTATTTAAATCTTTCTTTTATCTCGTCGTACATAGTGCATATTATTTTATACGATTTCTTATTTAAAAAAACTCTCTTTTCGTAGAATAGCGTCTGCTTGCAGTGCATCATGGAGATTAAGTACTGATTTTCGAAACAATTCATGGTCGTCAAATCCAATTCTTGGACAAGCAGTGTTTATCCACATATCAATAAATGGGAAATTTTCCAGCTGATCAAAAGAAAGAGTATTATCAATAAAATAATAGAATTTCTTATGAATATACATTTTTTCCAATTTTGATGCCGGTTTATACTGCTCCTGTCCAGGTTTTATAGTTATAATTATTCCGATACTCTTGGCAGACATGAATTTGATGAGTGACCCTTTGTATCTTTTAAGATTCCGAGTAATATCATCAAGAGTAAGAACAGACATTGTTTTTGCTATGGGGTTATCACAAATAACTTCTTTTACTTTTTTTGTATCCTTTTGACTATATACCAATGCCAGTGGATGAAACCTTCCGTCGCCAATGTAAAAATAACAATCTACTTCTTCTGTAAGATTAAGTGAATCTTTGTAACAATCACACCCCAAAAGCTGTTTTTGACATTGAGTTCTTTTTGGTTTTGATGAGATAATCGTAATTCCTATTTTTTTGAGTTGTTCTTCTACTTTTTGAAGATTGTTACAGAATTGGACGGATGCATAAAGAGCAACTTTAGTATATTTCTTATTTTTGATGTAGTTGAGCGTTTCTGTACAGAGTTTTATGTTTTTATCATACGGTGCTTCTAAAAAGAGTGTTTCCATTACCACCCCTCCTCTTTCTGAAATTTATTGTGGCCCCAACTAATAAGAAGGTCAATATGTAACCTATTGAGTCCTAAAGGAACGTCACATGCACCAAAATTGCTTCCTAACCATATGAAAACACGTGCCCCGGTTTCTTTTGAAATTGTTTCTTCAACGATGTTTGCGTGTGGTTTCATGCCATCGGGTAATTGAACACATACTGTTTTTGCATTTGTTTCTTTGATCTTTGCAATAACTTTTTCAAGTTCGAGATTATACATAGTGGTCTATTTTAGACGATTTTTTATATATATTTCTGTGCATATACAACAAAGGTTAATCCTGTTTATCTTACCATAGAAAAGAATATAAACTAATTAAGTTTAATACAACTATGTCTCAATGGGAATTTTATGTTTTTGTGAAAGATGGGAAACTAATGATTCGACATCCAGAAGCGGGTCGTGACCCAAAGGAGAAAAATCTTTCCTCAATTAAAGCAGAAGACATTCAATCTACAGTTGAAGGCGTTTTAAATCGCTTTAAGAAAGAGAATCGTTCCCAATGGACCTTCCTATTTTATTTGTTGCCAGATGCACGTAATTTGATCGGAGAGAAAAAAGCTGACCAAATTGCACTCAATTGTAAAAGGGCTGTTAAGAAACATAATGATTGGGCTCTTAGTCATTAAGAACCAATTTCTAGCTTAATAAATAAAAATTAAAATTTACTTTTATTAATACCCAACCAATATCCAATATGGTTCACAGCTATGTGAAGAAGGGGACTTACAACAACAAGGACAAGAACAACTTCTGCTTTTGGCACATAAGCAAAGAATGAAAAGAGTATCCCTCCAATAACAAAATCTAATTGATCAAATGGAATCCATTTTTCTCCTGGTCTAATACCTGCTTTTCGTTTATAGTAACTTTCAACAAGATCGCCGACAATGGCCCCAAGTCCGAGAAGAAATCCCAACAATATTGAGAAACCAGCATAATCAATAAGTGCAAATTGAGTAAATCCCGCAGTGAATGCTATTTTTTGCAACCAGAATATAAGCATTCCCATCAACGGTGCGATGATAAGTCCTCGCCATGTTTTATTCTTTCCTAACAATCTTGTATGGATTGATTTATTAAGAAAAGGTACCCATTTAAACAATACAGGGGCCATATTTGCAATGTACGCGGGAAGAAAAAAGTACAGGCTTTTAAGGATAAGTGTCCAGACCATGATATACTAAGAAAATCTTTTTATTATTTAAAAGTGTTTATTTCAAGAAATAATCTAACAAACCTAGTACAATATATATTCTCAAGAACTAAAATATATTTAAACGAATGGAAATTCTGTAAATAATACAAAAACACTACATCTGTTGATATATTTGCTTTCAACACTATATGTGGTGTTTTGTCACAAGTAAATGAAAAAGGGGTGTGTTTGATGTTTTGTCCTTTTTGCTCGCATGAAGATACAAAAGTATTGGAAAGTCGTGTTCTAGACAGTTCTATGCGTCGTCGTCGTGAATGTGCAAAATGTAAAAATAGATTTACAACATATGAGAAAGCAGAATTTCAATTAACTGTTCTCAAAAAAGATGGACGAATACAACCTTTCGATTCTCAGAAGATTGCACATAGTATTCAACGAGCGTTAGGAAAAGTTGATTCGACAATTGTGAATACCATTTCGTTAAAAGTAGAACGAAGCGTTCTCAAGAAGAAAATTAATCCTGTTAAAACGGTATATATCGGGAAATGTGTCTTAGACGAACTTAAAAAAATTGATAAAATCGCATACTTACGATTTGCATCTGTCCACAAAGATATTGAAGATCCCAAAATGTTTGAAAAAGAGTTACAGACAATAGTATAATCATAAAGAGATAGTAGATAAGAAAAAGAAGGTGGTTACAAATGGAACAGAATACTGATTTATATGAAAAACAACGAGAGATCATGGAAGGAAGAACAACAAACCTTCCTTTTAGTTTGAACGCTCTTCAGGTAATTGCAAAAAGGTACCTTGTACGAGATGAAGAAGGAAACATTACTGAAAATCCTGAAGAAATGTTTGAACGTGTTGCAAAAGCATTGGCAGACGTTGAGTTCCGGTACGGTAAAAGTCAAGAAGAAGTGGAAAAGATTCGGTATCAATTCTTTGATGTCCTTACAAGTTTTACATTTTCTCCCGCAGGAAGAACATTAGCAAATGCTGGTGGTCCAACACGTCTTGTGTCAAACTGTATTGTTCTTAATATTCAAGACAATATGGATTCGATATTTCAGACACTTAAAGATGCATCGTTATTACAACAAGCAGGTTCTGGGTTAGGATTTCCGTTACATCTTATGCGTCCAGCAGGATACAGGACAATCAAGTCGCGGGGTATGGCATCAGGTCCGGTAAGTTTCTTACGTGTGTTTAATTCTGCGTTTGGTGTTATTAAACAACAAAACAGACATGGTGCAAACATGGCGGTGATGCGGGTTGATCATCCGGACATTCTTGAGTTTATTCACTGTAAAGAAACAGAAGGTGACATACGAAACTTTAACGTCTCTGTTGGCCTTACAAATAAATTCATGGAATATGTTAAACGAAACAATCCTGAACCGTGGCTCTGTGACTGGAACGGTACAAAAATGAGACCACGTCACATTTTACGAAATGACAATTTTAGTTTTGTCAGTGCGGAAGAAGTGACGTTAACTGCTCGTGAATTGTTCCAAGAAATTATTGAATGTGCATGGAAAAATGGTGAACCTGGTTGTGTCTTTCTTGACACAGTGAACGAAACTAATCCCATCCCAGAACTTGGAAAGTTGGAAGCGTGTAATCCATGCGGTGAACAGTTCCTTCATGATGGTGATGTCTGTAACCTTGGTTCTATAAATCTTGAAAAGTTTTCAAAAGATGACGGAACAATTGATTATGAAAAGTTGCGAGACGTGACGCGGGTAGCAACTCGAATGTTAGATAATGTTATCGACCTTTCAGATTTTCCTGTAGAAAAAATAAATAATGTTTTCCGAGGTAACCGGCGGATTGGTTTGGGAATCATGGGCTTTGCAGATTTGTTGTACAAGATACGTGTCCCTTATAATTCAATGGAAGGTTTTGACATTGCTGAAAAAATCATGGGGTGTATACAACGTTCATCACACGAAATGTCACAAGAACTGGCTGATGAAAAGGGCATGTTTCCTAATTGGAACAAAAGTGTCTATAAACAACGGGGTATTAAGATGCGTAATGCCGCTTTGACAAACATTGCACCAACGGGAACTATAAGTATGGTATATGATGTTTCTGGTGGTGTTGAACCTTATTTCGCACTTGCATATCATTACCAAAAGATTCTTGGAGGAAATGTTGAATTATATTACGTGAACAAACATCTGAGGGCCGAATTGGAACAATTAGGATTATATACAGAAGAGATTATGGGACGTATTTCAAATGAAGGGACGTTACAAAATATTCCGGAGATACCTGAAGAAACAAAACGTATATTTGTAACTTCTATGGACATTTCTGCAGCAGACCATACACGAATGCAGGCAGCGTTTCAACGGCATATCGATAATGCTATCTCAAAGACCATTAATTTTCCTAACGAAGCAACACAGGAAGATGTTCTTCAGGGATATATCCTTGCATGGGAATTAGGATGTAAAGGATGTACTGTGTATCGTGATGGGAGTAGGAACGAACAGGTTCTTAATGTTAAGAAAACAAACGATGCAAAACAAGATGCGAATGGGAAAGAGAATAGCGAAATGGTTGTTGTTGCTGAACTCTCAAATATTCCTCGCGGTAAACATGAAGTGATACAATCCGGGAAATGTCCTGAATGTTCAGCTAAACTCACAATTTCAGAAGGGTGTTACACATGTGTTAATTGTGGTTCATCTGCGTGTAGTATTTAAATATCAAACTTAAGCATAACTTTACACACAAACAATTAAAAACTTCGTTCGGTTTTAGACTCTCAATGGAATCGTCACATCATACTATTGCAGCTGCAGACATAAAAATAAAAAGTGTTCTGATACAT
>PCYB01000018.1 GCA_002762845.1 Candidatus Woesearchaeota archaeon CG10_big_fil_rev_8_21_14_0_10_36_11 | reverse complement strand
TAGTGTTTGTTTGTTTCATGGTAGAACTTACAAACCTAGAACACTTATTTTTAATTAACTGTCAAACTTGGGTTATTACACGAGTTATCACATTCGCTTGTTGCAAAAGCAAAGAAAATAAAAGTGGAATCAATAACATTGTTTTTCTTTGGTGGTGTTGCAAGCATTACAAAAGAAGACATGAAACCATCATCAGAATTTTTTATGGCGATTGCAGGTCCCGCATTTTCTCTTCTTCTGGGTGGACTTTTTTATCTGTTATTCCTCACTAACATTAACGGTATGTGGACAGCAATAACCTTTTATTTGTATCAGTTAAATTTTATCCTTGCAGTGTTCAACCTCGTTCCGGGATATCCACTTGATGGCGGGAGAGCACTTCGAGCGGTATTGTACGCATATTATAAAGACCTTACAAAAGCGACACGTATCGCTGCTGCTCTTGGGAAAGTGTTTGCAGGGTTCCTTATTATTCTCGGCTTGGTAAGTTTGTTTAGTGGTCTTGGTACAGGACTATGGTTTGTTCTCCTTGGAGGATTCTTGTACTTTATTGCAAACATAAGTTATACTCAAGTTATCATAAAAAGTGTCCTTGAGAAAGTTACAGTACGTACCCTTAGTACAAAACCAATATTTATTAAACCAACAATGACTTTTTCTGCATTTATGAAAACGTACGCTCACCGTGCAGATACAGCATTTATTGTGAAAGGAAACGATTTCGCGGGCGTGTTAGACATTACCAAAATACAACGTATCTCAGAAAAGATGCAAGATATTGTTACAGTCAAACAGTTGTCAATTCCACTACACAAAATTAAATGCGTTACGGTACAAGATACTGCATATACTGCGTTTAAACATATGACAACACAAAACATTTCTCTTCTTCCCGTTATGGCGAGAGGAAATGTTATCGGGGTCATTCACCGGCAGGCATTGATGAACCTGATGGCGTGGAATGAAACGTTAAGTACTCGTATAAGAAAACGTAAAACATAAAAACCCCATTTCTTTTCCATATATTTGTATGAGTATAGATACTGTTAAAACATTCATCAGAAGGATGACCGGTCATCCACATATTGAAATAACCAGTCGTGGTAATACTGCCATTGCCGCCGCCCTTTCCGCAGTTCCATTAGACAGAAAAGTGTGTATCCCGGAAGAAGGTGGCTGGTTAACGTATAAAACATTACCTCCTGAGAAAGGGTTACGTGTTCTTTCCGTATCATGTAATGATTCTAGGATAGATATCAAAGAGTTACGTGCAAAGATTGAAACTGGTGTTGTCGGAGCATTACTTTATCAGCAACCAGGGGGATATTTTGCTGAACAACCAATTGAAGAAATTTATAGGTTGTGTCATTCAGCGGGATGTTTGGTTATTGTTGATGTCTCTGGTGCTATTGGAACGCCATTATGCGATCCACAATATGCAGATATCCTCGTTGGCAGTTTTGGCCGATGGAAACCTGTTAATGCAAAGGTTGGCGGTTTTGTTTCCTGTAAAAATGAAAAAGTATGGGAAAAGGTTTCTCGAGGATTAAAACCGTTAACGGACGAAAGTGTTATTGCACGTATCCATGAAAGTTTTAATGAATTGCCTAATCGAGTAGCGAGACTTATGTTAGTTCGTGATAAAGTGTTAAAAGACTTATCTGAATTTGATATTGTTTATCCATATGATAGCGGGTTTGTTGTTGTTGTTAAATATCATAGTAAAGAAGCAAAAGACGCTATCATTGACTATTGTAAAGAGAACAGCCTAGAATATACTGAATGTCCACGATATATCCGGTTGAATGATAAAGCAATAAGTATTGAGATTAAGAGATTGTGAGTTGTTATTTTCAACAAACCTAAAGATATATAAATAAGTTCTACTCCTAAATAGTAAAATGGTTAAAGAAAGACGTCAAGACTTTTTATTGGAACGATTTATTAATAGCCTGAGCCAGAAATCTCCGCACTTTAGTGCGTGAGATGAATGGCTCCGTAATTTTTATCAATTCTAAAAAAATAAAAT
>PCYB01000059.1 GCA_002762845.1 Candidatus Woesearchaeota archaeon CG10_big_fil_rev_8_21_14_0_10_36_11 | reverse complement strand
ATAACCTGAGATTTTCAAGAAAAATAAGTTAAATTTGACAAACTGTCAAATGGATATTTAGGATGAAATAGTTAGCAAACTGTCAAACTTGGGTTGATACTCATCTAGTGCATCTTTAGAAAACTTAACTTCCATTTCTGGTAGAAACATACCTTTTTTCGTAAAACGAACAGACGTATTCTCTTTAAGATAATCATATACTTCTTCTGTTTTAGATGATTGCATACATACAAAATTATTATGGAGTAAATCTCGAAAAAGTTTCGTAAATTTTCCTAAATCAATTCTTTCTATAATCATATCAATATCCTCTGTGCCCCGCGTTCTTCCAGATGCTATTGCCACAAAACCAGAAACAACAACATAGTTACAATGTTTATCTACAATTGAACAAAATTTTTCACAAAATGTGTCCAACATATTCCTCTCACTAATCTCTCTTAACATAATTCTTTACAGACTTTAAGATTTATAAATGTTCCTTTCAAAAATCTGTCAACTTTCTATGTGACGCGTAATGTATCATAGTCGTATTTCCTTCTTTCCCGGAAACTTTTTCTGTTGAAAGAAACCGTGCTTCATCAAGTTTTACAATTCGCCGTTGAAAACTTTTATAACTTAACTCTCCACCTTTTTCTATATACGCACCATACACATCGCCAATCTTTTGGCCGTTACAATCACGAACAATTTCCAATACTTGTTTTAGCTCATCGTCAAGGCCCTCTTTCGGCTTAATATGAAAATCATCAACTTTACGAATAGCGCCAGCAACATGTTCAAGTGATATTTTCTTGCTACTTTTTTCTTCTGCTATCTGACCAGCTTCTTTCATTAAATATAGCCCAATACGTACATCTTTCGTTTCAGCACATTTTTCAACAATTTCTTTAAATGCGTCGTCGTCCCAACAACCCTGGACGAACGCATAATCACGACGTTGCTGTAAAATGGACGTAATTTCGGCTTCTGAATATGACCGAAACAATACAAATTCAGGATTCAGTCTGCTTCGTATTCGTTCGTCAAGTTCTGAATAACTATCTCTATAATTAGTTATAAGAAAGATCGATTTTCGGTAAATATCTTCCAATATGGTATATAAAAAGTCAGTTTCTTCAAGTTTGTCAATCTCGTCAAAGACAAACACGGCAGACTTTTTATTAATTGTATCTTTGATTAACGTAAACAATTCGCTTGTTTTTTTGTTTTGAATGAACTTAAACCCTAATTCTCCACAAATTTTAGAAAATATTTTGTACGTTGTATTTTCCTTCCAACAATTAATATAAAATGGTATAACATCACTACTTTCTTCTTCCAATTCACGAAGGACATGTTTACATGCTGTCGTTTTCCCAATACCGGGAGCGCCACAGACAAAAAGGTTTCTTCCATCATGATTCTGAATGAGTGGCCGGATCGCAATAGCGAACTGTTTCTGTTCATTTTCCCTTCCGAAAAGTACTTTGGGATGAAAATCATAACTAAGAAATATAGTATCTCTAAATAACGATTCACCACTCTGTAACATATCTTTAAATAAGGACATATGATGGCATAATTTTCAATTGTTTATATTGTTTTTGTTCTTAAAGAATAATGGTACGAGACATAATCTCACTTACCCATATAATGCTCTCTTTTCTCATCGTCGAACCGTTCAATTGCATATCGTAACATTGTCCGCGGCATAGTCTTATAATGTTTCTGTAAAAATTCTTCCTCGACATCTTGATTCCTCTTTCCAATTTCACGTAACATCCATCCGACAGCCTTATGGATTAAATCGTGGGTATCATTCAACAATATTTCTGCAATTGCGAAAGAATCTGTAAAATCGTCATTGCGAATAAACGCGAATGTTGCGACAACGGCAATTCTTTTTTCCCATAAGTTTGAGGATTTTGCTAACGTGTATAAAATACCCCTACCCTTATCCACTAAATACGCGCCAACAATTTTAGGAATAGTAACGTCAACAAGGTCCCAATTGTTAATATCCCAAGTTTGACAGTTTGCTAACTATTTCATCCTAA
>PCYB01000002.1 GCA_002762845.1 Candidatus Woesearchaeota archaeon CG10_big_fil_rev_8_21_14_0_10_36_11 | reverse complement strand
GATATTTAGGATGAAATAGTTAGCAAACTGTCAAACTTGGGTTATAAATAAATGTTGTTCTTGAATTGAAATGGATGACGCAGGTTCTGACCAAAAACTTGAAGTAAATTTAGCATACGATGGTAATAGATTTGTGGGAACGTATAATGCAAAAGCTATTAGTGGCAAGGGCGTTCTTGGTAAAGGTGTTGATGGGTTGTTAGGTTTTCTTGAACGAGTTTTTGACGATTCTCCAAATCCAATACGTGCAGTTAACTTTGTAAGTCGCGGATATCATGTGAGCAACCCATTTGGGTTAATGCCTCCGATCCCTCGTGCTCCTCAGGAACTATTAGAGACAGCAGCTGTTGAAGCAAGAGAAAGATATGTAGGAATAGAATTTCGAGTAATGTAATCTCTTTCTCACTGGACACACTATTTTTACCCCTATTTGCGCATAAAAGTAGCACCCACACCCCACTGGACAACTACGGATAGCCTATATAAATGGGTTAAAGTATTGTAATTTCTGTAATCAACATTGGTTACGCCTCGCTGGCATGTGTCAGTTGAAACAAAACGCGAAAGCAAGAGGTGCTATAAAATGCAAAAACAAAACGTAGTTGTGGAGCAGGTACAAAATAACATACCTGAAAAGAAGTATCGAGCAGGAGCTATTTCTGCTACTGTATGGCTTAATAAGGGCCAGAAACAAAATGGAGAACTGTCTGAATACCAAACAATCTCTATTGAAAGGAATTATACTGATAAAAGTGGTAAATGGCAATCAACAAACTCGTTGCGTGTGAATGACATGCCAAAAGCATGTGTTGTATTACAGAAAGCGTACGAATATTGCGTTTTACAAAGATAAGTTTTATCAAAAATGAGGTGATTTATAATGTCAGAAGAAAATTTAAGCGAGAATATGCAAGATGAAGTAATGGAACTGATTGTCGAACCAGAAACAAAACCTACAAAATCAAAAGAGAAAAGTGACTTGAAAATGGAAAAATTAACAATACGAGATTTACCTGGCGTTGGTGCAGCAACTGCAGAAAAACTTGAATCTGCTGGGTATAGAGATTTAATGGCAATAGCTGTCGCAACAATCGGCGAACTGATAGAAACAACGGGAGTTTCAGAGGCAGTTGCACGAAAGATGGTTAATGCTGCACGTGACAGTATGAAAATGGGTTTTGAAACCGGTATGGACATTTTAAAGAAGCGGGAATTGGTCTTTAAGATTACAACTGGATCCGAAAACTTTGACGCATTGATGGGTGGCGGTTTCGAAACTGGCGCGATAACTGAATGTTTCGGTGAGTTCGGTTCAGGAAAAACACAAATCGGTCATATCCTTGCTGTAAACACGTTAAAAGAAGATCCTACATCGGAAGTTGTGTATATTGATACGGAGAACACGTTCCGACCAGAAAGAATTACACAGTTAGCTGAGGGTATTGGTCTTGATCCTACAGAAGCGTTAAAAAGAATCATGGTGGCAAAAGCGTACAATTCTGACCATCAGATGCTTCTTGCAGAAAAGGTTGACAGTTTGATAACTGAACAAAAGAAAAGTATTAAACTTGTCGTGATTGATTCGTTAACGTCTCATTTTAGAGCAGAATATATTGGTCGCGGTACATTGTCTGAACGCCAGCAAAAATTGAATAGGCACATGCATACCCTTGCAAGGGTTGGTAATACTCATAACATTTGTATCTATGTCACGAACCAAGTGATGGCAAAACCTGACCAATTTTTTGGTGATCCAACTGCGTCTATTGGTGGACATATTGTTGCACATGCATCCACGTTTAGGATTTATCTACGAAAAGGACGGAAAGGGTCACGTGTTGCGAAGCTCATCGACGCACCAAACTTACCAGATGCAGAATGTTGCTTTGAAGTGCAGGAGCAAGGGTTGAAAGATATTAATTAATTTTTTTCTTTTTCTTATTTTTAGTAGAAACTTTTAAAACTATTTCTCCTAAAATTTGTGTATGCAAGAAGTTATAGATTTTATTTACCATCCGGTCTATAGCGAAGCGGTGACCGGTGGCAACACGAACAGGACTTTCGTATAAAAATC
>PCYB01000037.1 GCA_002762845.1 Candidatus Woesearchaeota archaeon CG10_big_fil_rev_8_21_14_0_10_36_11 | reverse complement strand
TGAACTTCTTGTTTCATCGAAGATAATCACAAAACAAACACGAGCATTGTATAAAAATTTAGAAACGCTCGAAAAGAAGAAATTAATTGAGTATGATAATAAGAAAATTACATTTACAGAAAGCGGTTTGATAATATTAGAAAAGATTAACAGTGAAGTTGCAAAGTTTGTTTCTATACAAGACTATTTTGTCAAGACGACAAAAATCGGAAAAAGAAAGTTACAGACAGTGATTAAAAGTTAGAATATTCTTATACGTTCTCTATCTAAAATCGTGATAGCGCTAAGTTTTGCACTTTTTAGTTCGTGCAATGTATGCGCATCACTGTTAAAATAAAGTTGGTTTGCTTCTTGTACCAATTTTCGTAAACTATCAAAGTCAGTTTTTCCATTAAGAATATTTGCTGCATTGATTTCAAGCGGGATTTCGTATCTATTAGCAACTTCAACAACAGTGTCTATATCAACTAAACCAGCATACATTGTGTGACATAAATGGCCGATTACATCGATCATTTCGTGGTGACGTTGCATAGCTCGAACATATGCATCTGTAATCTGTTGAGGATCGCCACGATAAATCTTGTCATGTGCAGACAAAACGAGAAAGTTTCCCTCTATCCCCTGAATATCAATACATACATCACCATTTTTATTTAAAATGTCACCTTCAACACCGAAGATAACATCAACATCATTGTGAACGTTTTTCCATCGTTGGATAAATGATCTGTACGCTTTTGGTGCCCAGCCAAATTGTTCTGCAAAAGCTCGTGAATGATCTGTTATTGCTATTCTTCGAAGACCTATTTCTCCCGCAAATCGAACAAGTTCATCAACAGAGTTAAGACCGTCAGAGAACGTTGAACTGTGCACGTGATAATCTTCATATTCAGAGTTACAAAGTTTCATTGTATTTATTCTACAATAGTAACTATTTATATGTTTTTCTATAGAAATCTATACAGTAATTGTATATTCAAAATAGTCGTCCCAAGGGTTCTCTAATTGCATCATTTCTTTCTGCGATAACTTTTCAAAATACTTTCTAAACGGGCGCATAGAATTACCATGTGCAGAAATAGCAACATTAACTTTTTCTTTTTTCATCTTTTTCAACAGATCATTAATGAACAAATTGACACGTTTTTCAACCATTTGTATTGATTCACCGCCAGGCGGAGGAATAGTATATGAACGATGATAAATGTCGTAAATAGATTGAGCAACGTTTTCACCAAATTCTTTCTTCACATCACGTTTCATTTTTCCGTATTTCCTTTCAACTACTTTGACGATTGTATTATCAAGTTCGTCCATGAACTCTTTATGACTATGTTTCTGTAATTTACCGTACGAACGTTCAATCATCCTATCATCAGTGATAATCTCTTTACATTCCGGATGGAATTTAAGAACTTCCTTTAACGTGTTTTGAGAACGAGATAACCTTGTTTGGTATGCTACTTGGAATTTTTTAGTTTTAAGTTTTCGAGCAATTTTCTGTGCATTCTTATACCCTTTCGGCGTCATTGTACTGTCAATCCACCCCGTAAACCAATGATGTTTATTATAATGTGTTAAGCCGTGCCTGAAAAGGTAGATTTTTAATTTCATACGTTTGAAAGAATATTCTTCCTGTTGATAAATGTTTTGTAGTCTTCATTTCAACGAAAAGTTTATATGATTACTATTTATACTTTATATCTTAAAGATGCCTTATAACACGAACAATGACCTTCCTAAAAGAGTGAGGAACAATCTTCCACAAGGAGCACAAACAATTTTTAGAAAAGTGTTTAATGAGTCTTATATAAAATATGCTGATCCAATAAAAAGAAAAAGAAATGATTCGTTAGAAGAAGTGTGTAACAAAGTTGCATGGTTCGTTGTGAAAAAGAAGTATGCAAAACGGAAAGATGGGATTTGGGTTAAGAAATTGAAATTATAATAGCAATTATTATAAATATTTATTATTATTACTTATAAATGAGAAATACTTCTCGAAGATCGTACGAAAATGAGATTGTAGCACGATTACATTGCTTAGACAAACAACTAGAAACAGGAATATTAGGTTTTACCCCAAGTTTGACAGTTAATTAAAAATAAGTGTTCTAGGTTTGTAAGTTCTACCATGAAACAAACA
>PCYB01000046.1 GCA_002762845.1 Candidatus Woesearchaeota archaeon CG10_big_fil_rev_8_21_14_0_10_36_11 | reverse complement strand
CAGAACCCGCTTCTGTTTATGCATCAAATCATCGCTTCAGAAAGGTAAAGTATTACATAAAATGTACTGAACACAATCAACAAGCATATTCTTTGCTTTTCTTTTACTTGAAGTTGCAATTTCTTTTGGTTCATGATATATCCCTCGACAAAGACGAACTCTATTTTGTGTGGTGGGAAGTGTATCTGAACCTTGTGGATATAAAAAGTTCATCCATTTTTGTGCATCGTATCGCATAGATTGCACAACATCACCCACATTTGTTGCTCCTTGCTGACGTAGTTCTAGAGAAGCATTATATGTTGTTTCTGTAAGACCATCATCCTCATGATCAATCGTAACATCAATATTGAATCTTACAGCACGAGCAATAATAGGAGAAACGCTTTTTATAAAAGCAACTTTTGGAGAACCATACTCAGGAGAGGATAAAATGGTACCCTTACGTTCAAAATAACATATTGCAGATGGCTTTACTGAAACAGAAACTGGCTTTTGTTGCGGTGATGTTGCAGTTGCAAGTTGTGCTTCAAATTTTCTGCCTATCTGTTCAATTGCATCAATATACATTGATTGATATCTCTGGGCAGCATTCCACGAATCTGCAGATTCTCCTAATATATCAAATGTAGAAAAGATCCCTTCTTGATGGAGACCTTGTATTGTTCTTATCCCTTCTTCTATGTCCCTACCCGCAATGTATGGTCTTGCAAACCGTTCTATCCAAGAATCTGGTAATCTATCAATAAAGTCGTCTATTACTTTCATAGCGATACGCGTAAAATCTTCCTTTTTAATCTTTTTGGTAGTAAGAAATAGATACAAAAAACTATTAATATCTTAATTACTTACCCCACAAAAATTATCCTTTTACTTAATAACCTAGGAAGGGGCAATGTATCATACGGCCTGTTTTTTGTTTTTTCTTTAATTTGCTCAACAATATCATCAAAAGACATCATTATATCATTTTCTTTACCACGTACCCGAACAGAAAACTGGTTACCTTCAACTTCCTTATCGCCAATAACTAACGTGTACGGTGTCCATTCCTGTCCAGACGCTCTGATACGTTTTCCTACACTTTCTTCACGATCGTCAATGTCAACACGTACTTCTGCAGTGTCAAGTCGTTCCGCAACTTTTGTACAAAAATCTCCATGGGTTTCAACAGACACAGGTATCAAACGTACTTGTGTAGGAGCTAACCATAAAGGCAACTCTGGAACTTTTCCTGCAATTTCGCTCATTGCTGCTCGTTCCAATAATGCAAACATGACTCGCTCAACAGCACCTGAAGGGCTGCAATGTAAAATTAATGGAAACTGTTTCTTACTCTCTTTGTCAACATACGTAATATCATACCGTTCAGCATTTTCAACATCAAGCTGATCTGTTGTCAGGGTAGAACATTTATCTAATGCATCAACAAAGTTCCATTCATATTTCATACTAAAATAAAAGAACCGTTTGTCCCACATCTCGACCAATGTTGGTTTTCCAAACCGTTTCACTAATGATTTTACATAATCCTGATTCTTGTCCCACATGTCTCTCGTTATTCGGATTGCAAACTCTAGATCGTGTTTCATGTCTAAACCAATACCTTCCTGTACTTGCCATGACATTTCTACACGTTTCATCATTTCTTCGTTTGCCTGCTGTAAATTGGAACAAAATGCGTGCGTATCAGGCATGGTAAATGCACGTAGTCGTCGTAACCCAGTCAGTTCGCCATGTTGTTCAACCCTAAAACTGTATCGTGTCATTTCATATAATCGTACAGGCAAATGTTTGTACGAAATTTGTGCATCGTGCATCTCTAAGAACTGGCCGAAACATGCAGCGAACCGTAAGAACACTTTTTTGTTTGGCGTTTGAATTGCGTACTGCCGTGCTGGGAACCTATGTAAATAACTTTTAAGTGCTGGATGTTCATAATCGTACATGATAGGTGCTTCAATTTCCATAGCGCCATATTCTTTTACCTTCTGTGTCACGTACCGTTCAATTAATCCTTTAATAAGTCGACCTTTTGGATAGTATCGAAGGTTTCCTGGGTCTGAGCCTGGTTCATAATCTACTAATTCTAACTTTCTCATCAACCTAACATGCGGCGGTTCTTCCTTTGCAACACGTGACTTTGCCATTTCGTACGCAGCAAATTTTTTAAGATTTGTATGGTTACTAAAATCAAACCCGTTAAATTCTTGTTTTTCTTTATTGTACGTAATAGATTGTAATTCTCCGTTACAGTCAAGAATGTACCAGTGTGATACTAACGTGTCTTCTGCTTTAAGAGCTTCAGAGATATCTTGTTTTAGTTCTTGTTCTTCTTTCTTCTCACTCTTTGTATCGGCGGCATATTCTTTTTTCATTTCATGTGTGTCATGTGTATCATGTGTATTTTCATCAACAGTAAACTCTCGACTTAATTCTGATAATGGATGGCCTTTACATGCGATTGTAAATGATTTGTACCAACCGAACGGTGCTCGTGTAACTTTATATTTTTCACTGAGAATTGTTTCTGCACGTTTCATAACATCTTCTGCGATTGCTGGAGAACTTAACATTGAACTTAAATGCGCATAGGGATATAATACAATCGTTTTGGTGTTTACCTGTTGTGCAATATTTTTGATTTCCTGAACGTACTTTTGGACAATTGTATCAACCTTCTTCTCGTCACGCTTTTCAACTGCTGTAAAAACAACAAGGCACTCTTCTGCACGAACCTTTCCCTTTTCAACATCGCCAATGTCCTTAATGGCTCTTTTCTTTGCTTCAAATTCAATAAAGTCTGCATGAATTGTTAAGATTTTCATTATTTCTACAAGCTTTTTTCTGGTATTTTTATAGGTTTTGCTGTTTACTGCCTAATTTAGCGCGGTTACGACAAAAAACTTCTTAAATACGAAACATATCCTTCTCATAAATGCCACAAGAATCAATGGTTGTATTCGGTGCACATTCAGACGATTTTGTTATAGGTGCTGGTGCTACCATCGCGAAATATTCTCAAGAAGGTGTACACGTTACGTCAATCGTGTTTTCGTACGGTGAAAAGTCTCATCCATGGTTACAAGAAGCTGTTATTAAGAAAATGCGTGCTCATGAAGCCCTTGAAGCAAGTACCATCTTGGGCTGTAAAACGTATATATATAACTTAAAAGAACTGCATTTTATGGAAGAATATACAGAAAAATATGTTGATGATGCGATACACAAACTTTTGATGAAAATAAAACCAACAAAGATATTTACGCACAGTCCTGAAGATCCTCATCCAGACCATAAAGCTGCGTATAACCTTACCATGGACATTATTAAAAAGCTTTCATGGAAGCCTGAAGTGTATATCTATTCGATATGGAATCCCGTCTCGTTTAAGACTGATTATCCATCATTATACATTGACGTTTCAAAAACGTTCTCATTAAAACTCAAAGCGTTGAAAACATTCAGAAGTCAACGGTTTCATGCAATTTATCCTTTACTTATTTTAGTGTTCAAACGCGCGCTTGTGTGCGGAATTAAAATCAGAAAAATATTTGCAGAGAGGTTTTACAAGATACAATAATACTACCATTACTACTACCAACAATAATAATAATAATAATAATAAACTCCACAAATATATCCCACAAATATATTCAATATCATGAAACCAAAACTATTACTCGTTGCGGATACGTATTATCCAAAAGTTGACGGGACACTTATCTTTATGGAAGAGTTCATCAAACGGACTCATCGGCAGGTTGACATTTCGTTACTTGTCCCTAACTTTCCAGGAAGGAAGAGTAAAAGTAAAAGTCTTCCTGTTGAGAATGTTCGGTACGTAGAAGTTTCAAAGAGAATTACCCTTTCTGAATATCCAAGTATAAAGCTGTCTTTTAAGAATCTTCGAAGTATACAACAGGAAATAAAAAAAGCCGATATAGTTTTTATTCAGGGCCCCGCACTGTTAAGTTACCTTAGCATTTATTATGCTCATAAATATTCCAAAAAGACATTTTTTTATCTTCACGTCCTTTCATGGGACCTATTCTCAACGTTCCTTCCACCATTATTAAACAAACTTTTCCGTAACATTATTCGGAAGGTTTCCATAAAACTGTATAACCGGTGTTCAGAAATACTTGTTCCTTACAGAGGTCTTAAAGATGAACTTACTCATGAAAAAGTTCATGTTCCAATCGGCGTTGCGAAGTTAGGTGTTGATATTCAACGGTTCTTACCGGTTGTTCATAAAGACACATATAAAGAAAGGGCAGGAATTGCTAAAAACACGTTTGTCATTGGATACGTCGGTCGTGTATCAAAGGAAAAGAATGTCGGCGTTCTTTTATCGGCGTTTACAAAACTTATATCTCCTCAATCAATGAACAAGTTTCATCTTCTTATTGTGGGAGATGGTCCACGCGATCAAACGAAAGAGTTCAGAGAAAATGGTCATTGTACCATCACTGGGTTCGTTGATAATGTTCAGGAGTATCTTAAAGCAATGGACGTGTTTGTCATGCCAAGTCTTACAGAAACGACTTCTCTGGCAACATTAGAAGCTATGTCAACAGGTCTGCCAGTTATTGCAACAAAAGTTGGATTTATACAAAAATATATCGCTAAGAACCATAACGGTATGTTTTTTCCTAAGAATAGTCCTACAATGTTAGCAATGAAAATTGAAAAGTTGAGGAAGGATCCCGAATTACGAACAAAATTGGGTCGTAACGCACGAAATACTGTCGCATATAGCTTTTCCTGGGAAAGATCAATCAACAAGATTAAACGCTTATTATTGGAAGAATATTACAGATAATTTTTTTTTCTTCAAAGCATATATGTACCATATACGAAACCTTTAAAAAAAGAGTATTAAAGCCACATACACTATGGAAAATTACAACAATGAAGAAGAGGAAACACCTTCAGAAAAGCATTCAGTTGAAGAAGGGAACATAAACTCCTCTGAAGAGGCGTTCATGCAAGGATACATGGATGATGAAGAGGTTGAAGAATGTGCAGAGTGTGGTACCGCTGTTGAAAAAGAAAAGAAAGTTGTGAAAGAGATTAACGGTGAGGAACTTACGTTCTGTTCGAAAACATGTGCGCATGAGTATGAAGAAAGCCTTACTGAAGAATAAATATATCCCTTATTTCTTTTTTTTCTCATATGCATCAATTGCTTTTTGTAACGCTTTATCGCCAAGAACAGAACAGTGTATTTTTCTCAGTGGAAGACCGTTAAGTTTTTGTACAATGTCCTGGGGTGTAATTTTTCGTGCATCGTCTATTGTCTTCCCGATAACCATTTCTGACAATATTGATGTTGATGCTATTGCTGATGCGCACCCAAACGTTTTCCAGCGGCAAGCAACAATCTTTCCGTTCTTTACTTTAATATACATTCGCATCATGTCACCACATGCGGGACTTCCCACTTCGCCGATACCGTCCGCGTTCTTTTCAAATTCTTCTTCTTCCTCTTGACTCTTGAACGTGTTCTGAGGATGGAAAAAATGTTTCTTCACGTTCTCTGAATATAACCAATTCTCTCCGTTCTTCCCTTTCACTTCCGTTTTATGTGTTATTGTCATTTTTTTAATATAAATTGTTCATATGTTTCATTATGTTTTCCGTATCTCCGACTTTTTTACTTTGACCGGTGAGATTCTTCGTAATGATGTAATGATTGGTGTAAGAACAGAAAGGACGTACTCAAGATCGTTCTTTGTTGTTTCTTTTCCTAACGTAAACCGAATACTTCCATGAGCAGCGTCATGAGTTAAACCGATTGCGTCAAGGACATGACTTATTTCTAAACTTTGTGATGAACATGCGCTTCCCGTAGAAACAGCAACACCCTTTTCGTTCAAATATAATAGTACTGATTCTCCTTCCACGTCAAGGAATGAAATGTTAACGTTGTTCGGCAACCGTTCTGTTGGATGGCCGTTAAGAACAGATTTAGGAATTGTTAGAATGACTTTTTTGATAAAATTGTCTCGTAATGCAACAAGTCTTTTATTTTCTTGCTGTTTTTCTTTCTGTGCATATTCTAACGCCTTTGCAAACCCAACAATGCCAGGAACATTTTCTGTTCCTGAACGAAGATTGAATTCTTGTCCTCCGCCATGAATCAGCGGTTGTAACTGAACCCCTTTCTTTCTATATAATATCCCAACACCTTTCGGACCGTACATTTTACTGCCGTTAAGGGTCATTAAATCAACATAAAGATGTGAAACATCTAACGATAGTGCGCCAGTTGCTTGGCACGCATCCGTATGAAATAAGATATTATACTTTCGTGCAATTGTTCCTATTTCCCAGACTGGTTGGATAGTTCCAATTTCGTTGTTAGCATACATGATTGAAATGAGAATGGTCTCTTTACTGATAGCCTTCTTGATGTCGTTTGGATTCACAATGCCGTACTTATCAACATCAATATACGTTACCGTAAATCCTTGCTTTTCAAGATATTTACACGTTTCAAGTACTGCCGGATGTTCAATCTTTGATGTAATGATATGTCCAGATCCTTTAGAAAGTGCAACACCTTTTATGGCCAGGTTAATACTTTCTGTTCCGCCAGACGTAAAGATAATTTCTTTTGGTGTACAATGTAGTATTGATGCAACACTTTCTCGTGCATCGTTAACAGCTTTCTGTGCTACACGACCAAAAGAATGAAGACTGTGCGGATTACCGTACACTTTGTCAAAGTATGGTATCATACTTTGTATGACACGTTTATCGACATACGTTGTCGCTGCATGGTCCACATAAACATTTCGCGTTTCCATTTGTTTGGTAGATTTTTATGTAAGGTTATTTGTTTTGTTTATTTTTCTGTTATGTATTTCATTTAACTTTACTTAACTTTACAGTATGGGCACGTATTCTTTTCTTTTCCCTTTCCTAAAGCACAGATATCTTGATACATTGTACACACAATTCCCTTCTTCTTTGTAATATTTACAAGGCGGATAATTTCCTTCGCAAGAGTAGTATGATCTTTGGTAATATTCTTGACAGACTTTACTAATTCATTTTCTAACTCTGTATCAAAAAAATTGCCCTTTGCGCGTTTAAATTTCTTATATTGCGATATTGCCGCCGGTGTAACATACATTATTTCAGCAACATCTTTCTGTGGCATTCCCTGCTCTATTAATCTCAGTGCAATCTTCTTGCGTATTGCGGGAAGGATGTACCATACTTCAATTTCCTGTGGAAAAATCAACTTTTTTGTTTGAATATTAACCATAGTTAACTTTCAATAATGAGGTATATATAAAGTTTATGGTATTTTGGATCTTGTATGGGGCCATATTTTTGGTTCGTATTACAATCTTTTTTATGATTCTGTATAATAACATAACACATACAATCAACACAATCAACATCAAAAACAGTGTGGTTAATCCTGAACAATGTTTAATGGTCACCCTCTCACAAGAATAAAACTTCACAAATCCATAACGAAACGTTTAAATTGCTGAGGAGGTTCCATCTCTTTCTTTCACATTACTATGGCATCATCACACACTACACTGGAATATAAAGCGTTTCAGTACCTTCAGCACTGGAAACGGGTATCAGTTATCCTTCCTCCTTCAAAACTTTTTAACACAAAAGACAAATATTATCCTTTATTCTCATGCATTTATACAAAAACGAAAGAGTTCTATGATACTCTTCCTCTGCGTAAAAATGGTGAAAAAGCGTTTATTCATCCTATAAATGTAGTATTTTCGTTACGACTGGCTGACGTGAATGATCCTGTTACCCTTTGTGGCGGCATTTTACACGATTATATCGAAGAGAAAGTTGACTTTTATAAGAAAAAACATCAGCTTGGAAATTCTCGCGAGGACGTTCGTGTACTTGACGAATATGCGCAAGTAATATCGCATAATTTAGAAAGTGGCCTTACAGAATTCTGTCTGAAACATACCATGAAGCGTACAATTGTTTCTGAGATAATTGCAATAACAAACCTCCTTACACGGTACAAAAAGAATTATTATTATTGGTCAATAAGTAACATCTTTACTCATCCAAATGACATTGAAAAGGAACGAGCAATATTTATCAAATTGTCTGACAGGATGCACAATATTCTTTCTATTGAAAGTTTTACAGAACCTGAACGAATTTATCAATGTTTTAAAAATATCTTTACGCTGAACAATGTGAAAAAGTATGTCATAGAACGGTACGGAGAGAACGCGTTTGAACAGAAAAAAGCATTACTCATTGTACGGCTCTTTAAACGGTGTGCAAAGGCAACATATGACGCATTTCTTGAAATAATGCTTCTTTCACGTGCAAAAGGTATCGATGATACAATTTCAATGTTACAACTTGCATTCAAGAAGTTTGAGTTTGAAAAAGCAGGATTATTACAAGTCACACATCTTGACAAAAAAGAGATGCATCCGTTACGGTTATATACTGGAATCATTGAAAAGTATAATCTTCGTCTTCATCATCAATGTGAAAAGTTTGATGCACTTCAAAAAAGTTCATGTGCATATTATCATCATTTCTTTGCCGATTATAAATTCACACCAAACCAGCTTAATGCAATAGTTGATTATAAAGATGCATATTCACTTAAAGAAATTGTAACACGATTATTATATCTTCCTGGATATGTTTTGTCAGGGTTTGAGTATTCAAAGATGTTTGTTAAGATGCGATAAGAAGACGTCTGTATAATTTTCCCATATCTTTTCAGCTGTTTCTTGTACAGAAAGACCTTTAATTTCTGCAATTTTTTGTATTGTTTTCGCAACAAAGGAAGGTTCATTCTTTGTATCTTTCAATGGTGATTGCCATGGTGCATCAGTTTCTGTTAATAATTGGTGTAGATTAACTTTCTTTACAAGCGTTTGGAAATTACTACTTTTTAAGATTGAAGGGGGAACAGTAAAATAATATCCTAACTCTTTCCCACGAGTAATAAGGGCCTTACGACCACCAAAACAATGTAAAATGACGGGAACTTTACCATTAATCTCTGCCTCTAAAATATCTAAACATTCTTCTTCTGCCTCCCATGCATGGACAATAATAGGTTTTTTAATTCTAACCGCAAATGTACAAACTTTTCTAAAAATTTCTTTTTGTTCTGCATGATGTGTTTTGTCCCAATGAAAGTCCATGCCAACTTCGCCAATAGCAAGGATTTTACTTTTATTCTTTTCAATAAACTTGAATTCTTCTTCTATGTTAATTGGCTTAAGTTGTTTGGGTATTCCCGTTTCTCCTTCTGATAAGCCAAGAGCGTCAATGGGATGAATTCCTAACGAAATGTTGAGAATGGGATCATGTTTAACTAATTCTAACACTTGTTTGTTAGACTCCGTGTTAGTTCCGGACACAATAATAGATTTTACTCCTGCATCCTTTGCACGTTGTATGACACTATCTATATCGTCCTTAAACAGTGCGTGGTTCAGATGGCAGTGGACATCGACAAGGTTCATAATACCATCCAAAAACAAAATGTATTTTAAACGTTTCTATAATCTGTGCCATTATATCGTATCATAAGGACTTGTAATACTCTTAAGTTCCTTTCCCGAATCGTAAATGTATCCATCAGTAGTCTTTTGATCTTTATGTCCAAGTATTTTCTTAAGATGTCGTGTCTTAACACCATTCTCATCTAAATGAGTAGCAAAAGAATGTCGTAATAAGTGTGGATACACATTCTTTTTAATTCCTGCTTTTTGTGCAGCTTGTTTTAGTATGGCTTGTATAGAACGGATGGTAAGGTGTCCTTTCCTTCCTGGAAAAATATACGTATCAGCATTATTTTCTTCATTAAGACTTTTGATAAATTTGTCCGAAATAATGGTCTTTCTATCTTTCCTTCCTTTTCCTGATCTAATTATTAAAATCTTTTCATTAACTAAAATGTTTTTATACTTAATCTTTACAGCTTCGGAAGCTCGTAATCCTGAGCCGTAAATCAATTCAATAAGCAATTTATGTTTAGGGTTTGTAATAACATTTATTAATCGGATAACTTCTTCTTTTGTTAATGCAACGGTAATTTTCTGGTCCCTTTTTGGTATTGTAATCCCATACATAATATTGGTTTGCAGAATATTTCTGTAATAAAATAATAGTGCGTTGAACGCAAGGCGCATTGTAGCACCAGAACATCTTTTATCTGCTAAATGTTCTAAATAATTACGAACATCTTGCCTGTTAACTTCATGTGAACACTTTTTACAGAATTTTAAAAAAGCAGTATTGTAATGTACATATACTTTTGTTGTTCTCGGACTGCATCTTCGTATTTTTAGTTCCTGTTGTAAACGTTGGAAACTCATATTGTGTTTGTTGAATCACACATTTATATACTTTATCCGTGGTTGTCCAGTGGGTTGTGGGTGTTAAACTTAAGCACAAATATGAAAAAGATTTTTGTGTCCAGTGGTTTTTCCATAATTTTTCATTATTGTAACACTTTTTTTTGTTTATTTTTAGGGTATTCGGGAACTTTATTGTAAATTTCTCTCACGAGAAACAATTCTTATTTCTGGGGGTTCCTAGCAGAACCTTCAGGTAATTCACATAAGCACCACTTACCGTTTAATTCTAAAAAACAAAAAAAAAGTGATAAATATGAAAGAATTAAACAAAATTTGTAAAACTAACGAAGCAATCTTGTTTGAGCTTCGAAAGTTAATGTGTGGTGTTATCAACAATAAATATGATAAAAGCAAAGGTTTCCAGTTTGCTCTATTACACAAGAACTTTGATAGAGCGGCAGACCTTATCTGGAACAATACGCAGCGTTTACAACGCTGATTTCTTTCTTTTTTAAGTGTTATCACGAAGTTTATACATTTAAAAGATGTTAAAATCAATTATGACTACGGGGCACACACGAACTAAAATATTAAAAACGAACGGAAGGGGGCACACTCACGATGGGGCTACGCCCTTGACGGTTTTACTTTATGGAATCGGGGGCTAATAGAGTAACAACTATCAAATATAATAAATAAAAAAAGAATAATTACTTGTGCTCTTTATTGTCTTTTTTTTGTTGCATCTCTTTTGTTACAATTCTATAACCCACATTTTGGTCATTCCAGTCGTCATTTGAAGATGCAGCTTTTTTATCTTTATTTTCTTCTGCCATTTTTGCTAACCTCAATTACCATTAATTATAACAAATATATAAAATATTGTAATCAATAATATTAATCCTCCAATTTTCATCATTAACAATGCAAATCTTAGTTCCTTATCTTTATTGTAGTATTGTCTGAAGTTTTCTTGAATCACAGGTATATACTTCCCAACAATAATTTTATAGAAGTCTTTATTTGGGTTATTAATATACTCGTTTTTCAAATCTTCAATTTTTATTAGCTTAAATTTTCTCCTTCTTAATTTCAGCATGAGCACAAAGGAGAAGATAATAAAAAATATCCCCAGATAATAAACAACATTTATAGCTATTGAAAAACATTCAATCTTCTCTAAAAAATAAGAATTTAATGCCACAGCTAAAATAATGCTTATTGCAACAATAATGGTATTTGCTTTGGATTCAAGACTATCAAATAATGCTGAACTGTAATTAAACTGGTTCATAGTTTCCTGTAACCCAAGTTTGACAGTTTGCTAACTATTTCATCCTAAATATCCATTTGACAGTTTGTCAAATTTAACTTA
>PCYB01000049.1 GCA_002762845.1 Candidatus Woesearchaeota archaeon CG10_big_fil_rev_8_21_14_0_10_36_11 | reverse complement strand
AATGAAAGAGGCTTTGGAGGGATTTTGGAAAGAACATATTTTTATGCAAAATTTTATAGGATATTTATGTCGTTGACTATGTATACACAAATCTTTTAAAACATCATCCTTCTGAACACACTATGTTTTCATTTATCATAACACGTCAAGAAACGAACTGCAATGCACGAACAGGGATAATTCAAACGCCACATGGCACACTTAGAACCCCCGCTTTCATTCCAGTTGCGACACAAGCAACTATAAAATCCATTTCTTCAGAACAGATGAACGAAATTGGGTTTGATGCAGTGTTATGTAATACATACCATCTTTATCTTCGACCTGGAGCAGATACGGTGGAAAAACTTGGCGGTTTACATACGTTCATGAACTGGAACAAACCAATTTTCACTGATTCTGGCGGGTTTCAAGTGTTTAGTTTGAATGATACAAAAGTTGATGATGATAAAGTTACATTCAAATCACATATTGATAGTTCAAAACATATTTTCACACCGGAGAAGTCCATGCAGATACAACGAAAACTGGGTGCAGATATGATTTTTGCGTTTGATCAATGTTTAGATATCAATGCTGATTATGAAACAACTAAACAATCTCTTGCACGAACGCACGCATGGGAATTACGTAGCTTGAAAGAATTTCAAAAACTTAACGCGGATAAAAAACAAGCGTTGTATGGTATCGTTCAGGGTGGTCGATTTCCTGAACTGCGTGAAGAAAGTGCAAAGTTCATTGCATCCCTTCCTTTTGATGGAGTAAGTATAGGAAGTATTTTTGGCGATCCAAAGGAAGAGAGCAAAACTCTTGTTAAACATGCAATGCAATTCTTACCAAACAACAAACCATTACACATGTTAGGTATAGGGAGTGTTGATGATTTGTTTACGTACGTGGAGTTAGGGGCTGACACGTTTGACTGTGTTCTCCCAACGAGATTAGCTCGTATGGGATACATTTTTATTCGTCCTGAAAGTGGTGGTAATACAACAAACAAATTTAGGCTAAAAATTACAAATGCATCGTACAAAGAAGATTCGTCGTCATTAGATTCAAATTGTACCTGTTCCGTGTGTCAGAATTATTCTAAAGCGTACATTTATCATTTATTTAAAGCCAAAGAGTTATTGTTTTATTCATTAATGACATTTCATAACTTACATTTCTTTGCACGGTTGATGGAAGAGATACGACAATCTACTGAAGAAGATAGATTTTTAGAAATGAAGAAGAAATGGATCAATTAGTAATAATGGATTTAATCCATTATCATCTTCCATGCACGTGCATAATTACTCTCTATTGCTACCAATTCATTAAATCCATAGCCCCCTGATCCATCTGGATAGAGAACTTCTCCAAGACTTCTTTTTCCAATGTCATTGCCACAAGTATGTTGTATGAACTCACCTTTTCTTCTTGGTAAATTTCGTGTAAATAAATCATCTATTCCTAAATCGCCGTTAGATGCTCTATAAGAAGACTTTGTTCCATGGCCAATAAAGATAATGTTTGTATATTCTGGGTTCTCAAGAACTTCTAATATTTTCTCTTTTGTTGCATTACTATACCAATAAACTTCATTTCCTGAAATTGTTTGTCTCAGTGTTACCGGTGTGTACATAAAAAAATCAACTACAGTAGAAATTATGGGGTTTGGAATCAAATCATTAGACCCGCTCGTAAAAACTGCGGTTTTAGTTTCCGAATTGACTAAACTGTTAGCCATATAAGTCACAGGTATTGTGGCTGCATTTATTGCAAGTGCTCCAACTAATATTAATAAGAATCTTTTTTCCCACTTTCCAATAAAATCAACAATTTTCCATGTTAAAGACATACTATCTCTTATAAACCAAGTTATTTATAAACATTACTACCCTTGGAGGACAATTAAGGTTTATATCGTTCCATTGTTCTCGGGAAAGGGATTGTATCTTTTATATTGTCCAACTTACAAATCCATTTAATGACGCGTTCTACTCCCATACCAAATCCTGCGTGTGGGACACTTCCATACTTCCTTGTATCAAGATAAAATTCGTATTCTTCTAACTTCTCACCTTCGTCACGTAACCTTTTCTTAATCTTATCAATGTTAGGTTCACGATGACTCCCACCAATAATCTCGCCGTGTCCTTCCGGAGCTAAGAAGTCACAACCAAGAACAACTTTTGGATTGTCTGGATCTTCCGTCATATAAAATGCTTTTACGACTTTTGGATAATGAGTAACAATAATTGGGACATCGTATAACTGGGTCAACTTTTCTTCTTCGATAGTTCTCAAATCTTTTCCCCACTGAACAGTCATCTTACATTTATTTTTAAGAATCTTAAGTGCTTCGTCATACGTCATTCTCACGAACGGTTTTGTCATTGTCGGTTCTAACTCTTTTGGGTCCCTTCCTAACGACTGAAGTTCTTTTGTATTTTTTGCGATTACTTTTGCTACTATATGTTTGAGAAGTCCTTCACCATAATTAATCATTTCGTCAAATGTTGCCCATGCAATCTCCATTTCTGCGTGCCAATATTCTGTGAGGTGTCTACTTGTTTTAGATTTCTCTGCTCGGAAACTTGGCGAGATAGTATAAATTTTTTCAAGAGCGAAAATTGCAGGTTCGGCGTACAATTGCCATGTTTGACCAAGAAAAACATCTTTCTTATCAAAGTAATTCACACTGAAAAGATCAGAACCACCTTCACACTGTACTGCTTGGAAGATTGGTGAATGGTATTCATAGAATCCTTCTTTCTTAAAATATTCATCAATAGCTCCAAAGACAGTACTTCGAATCTTAAGAATAGCAATCATTTTAAGACTCCGCAACCACAAATGTCTATTGTCAGCAAGGAATTCTACTGATTGGTCTTTACTGATTGGAAACTTATCACTTTTACCAACAATCTGATATGATATTATATGTAGTTCATACCCTGTAGGGGCTCTTTCTTCTTTCTTGATTGTTCCAGTAAGCATTATTGATGATTCAACTTGCAAATGATCGATGTCTTCCCATGTTTTTTCAAAATTCTCGCGTTCAAAAATACATTGAATAATGTTTGAAGAATCTCGTAATGTAATGAATTTAAGTTTATTACTGCCCCGTTCTCGATGTACCCAACCTCGAATGGAAACTTTTCCCGATCCTTTATCCATTGCCTTTTGTATTGAGATGTATTGTGTCATTGGTGTGTGTGAGTGAGGAGTGATATAAAAAGGTTTCTGGAGAACGGTTTGTAGTAAAAACATTATTAAATACGAACACAAAACACTCTTTCAAGGACCCGTGGCCTAGCATGGATGGGGCGACTGCCTCCTAAGCAGTAGATCGTGAGTTCAAATGCAAACAGACCTGCGCAAGTCATGTCTAAAGGACATGTGCTATGCTTAGTCCCTCATATTGAGGCATCTTATGGTATGTTTGTCTGAAAGTCTCACCGGGTCCGTTTTATATTCTCAGTTCCGTTACATTTTAATATAACCTCTTTCAATAGAATAAACATGCCTGTGTGTGAGATGTGTGGGAGAGAAGGAGACATTCTCAAAGCGGAAGTTGAGGGTGTTGAACTGAATGTTTGCTTTGGTTGTTCTAAGTATGGTTCTGTAAAGAAACGGGGGTACGCTTCAATATCACGCTCGTTTGAAAAACATTCTTCAAAAGAAGAACCATCGTTCCAAGTAGTCCACAATTTTGCATCATTGCTTCGATCATACAGAGAACGTAATAGTATGACACAGGAAGATTTCGCAAAGTTCTTAAACGAACGTGAAAGTGTTGTTGCAAAATGGGAATCTGGTTCTCTTAAACCTCGGATTGATACGGCACGAGTACTTGAAAGAAAACTGAACATTCGTTTTGTTGAGATGGATACAGAAACAAAACAAGTTGATACAAAAAAGAAAGTATCTCACGAATTTACTCTTGGCGATTTTATTAAAGTACGAAAAAGGGAATAAATTTTATACTAACAAACTTAACCAATACGTTACAATTCCAAGAACAATCCCTCCACATAAATCTTTCCAATCATGTTTCTTTAAATGAATTCTGGAATACATAACAAGGAGTGTGAATATGCCCAGAAAGAATGTTACATACACGTCTGTAAACATATATGCAAATACTACAAAAAGAAAAATGATTCTTGCTGCATGCAAACTGGGAAATGATGATGCATCAATTCGTTCAATGAAATTTGTATGTCCTTGTTTTCGCGGTCGGTTTTTGAAATACACCATTCGTATAATAACTACACACAAAAATGTAACAATAAAGCCAAATAATAATTGTACAAATAGTTGTACCTCTTGAAATGCTAACACAACAAGTAATAAAAAAGTGTAAAACACAAGGCTACCGAAGCGTGTAATGTCAGCAATAATTTCATCGGACAGATACTTTATAGTCTTATGCATTTACATTGTGGGGATAAGTTTATATATAAATCTTTGTTTAAGATATCTCAATGAATGGGAACAAAATATGGATCATTGTAAATATTTCTTTGGTATTTATCGCAGTACTTTTATTTCTTAACCTTTTTGATATCACAGTCCCTACGTTAGGGAATGCGTTGTATAGTGCTGATGGGGATAGTCCCGTTTGTATTGCACAGTACAAAGATCAAACCTCATTAATACAAGATACAGAACGATGCTGCCTCCAAATGCAACAGCAAGTAATACAAGGTGAAACAGTCACAGGACCAATTATTGTTGATGGAACGTCATTTGATATTCAGAAAAAATATTATACTTCAGAAAGTGTTATCAAATATTTTGTTAATATGAAAGCATACAGATATTGTAAAAATAACGGGTTTTGGGTTTGAGTTATTAGTCTGAAATAAGTATTAAATAGGACAGTATAGAATCATGAAAAAAAGAGGTGTACTAAAGAAAAAGAATCGTTTACCGCGTAAAGTTAGTGTGTACGTCTTTTTTATTCTTATTTTGCTTAACATTCTTCTTGTTGGAGTAAATGTTGCTAAAGCGCAGGGTTTCTTTATTCCAAGTCAGCCACAACCACTTGTTGTTGATGGTACTATTGACTTAGATGACCTTACACTGGAACAAAAAATCGCACAAATGATGGTTGTTCTTGGAATTACATATAATATGGGCGCGTTCAAAAAGATGCAACTTGGTGGGATACATCTTCACGCAATGAAAAGCGAAGATGAAATGAGAAGCATTATAACATACTTTCAGGAAAGCTTAGAAATTCCTTTCTTTGTTACTGTTGATCTTGAAGGATGTGTTAGTCCATTTGCATATTTTAAAGAATTTCAGTCTGTGAACGAGGTTACGTCGTTAGGAGAGTCATTTCAGAAAGGAAAAACGGAAGGAAAATATTTATCTGATATAGGCGTTAATGTCAATTTTGCACCTGTTGTCGATTTGCATGATGAAATATGGAACTGTCGAAGTTTTCAAGGTACGAAAGAAGATGTATCTGAACTTGCAAATGCGTACATTCTTGGACTTCAGGACGAAGGAGTTATCGCGACAGCGAAACATTATCCTGGAAAAACACTTGTTATCAAAGATCCTCACAAATTTTTGGCAGCAGCAGAAATTACTGGAGATGATTTATATCCGTATGAAAGTTTAATTGATAAAAATTCTGTTAAAGCAATTATGGTAAGTCACCTTATTACGTTTGGTGAAGTCAATTCTGAGGGAAAACCGTCTGATGCTTCACAAAGGATCATTAGTGGTTTGCAAAGAACGTTTGATGGTCTTATCGTTACTGACGAGATTAATATGCTTGGAATAAAAAACTTTTACAAATCACTTGATGAGATGTATATTGAAGTGTTTAACGCCGGTGCTGACATCGTGTTAAATTTCCAGAACGATCCAAATGAAGTGTATCATGCTATTACAGTAATCAGAGATGCTGTTGATGGGGGGATAATTTCAGAAGAAAGAATTGATGCCTCGGTACGTAAAATTCTTACTGCGAAAGGGTTTGTTGTGAAAGACTGAACTTAAGTAGATGTTTTATTTGTTGAAGACAACTATACAACATTACATTCCTTAGGAATCTCTTGATGTATATCTCTAAATTCATCACAAATAGATTTCATAAGGTCTCGTACAGACGTACTTCCTTGAAACACATTGTCTCCGACGATTACCGCAGGAAATTGTTGTATCTTATATGATGTTAACAAGATATTAATCATCGGTTCTTGATTAAAATTAGAATTAAAAGAGAACACTAACACTTTACTTCCAAACAGTTTCTTAAGATAATCAAGTATTTTCCCTTGCGTATCGTCCGCATTTTCATCATAGAAATAGACTACTTTTACATTATCCTTCCCACATTTTTTATCTATCTCGTTTGAAACAAAAAGGAACTGGATTTCTGTAAGGAAATAATCTCGTAATTCTAAATTAAACTCTTCCTCACTGAATACTGACGTTTTTTCATAATCAATAATTATGGCAATCTTTTTCGCAAGCTCGTTTATATTAGATTCAAGTATTTGATTAAGAGCGTCACATTCAGCTATTCCTAAATCAATATATTCTTTTTGTAACTGTAGACTTCGCAAGTTTACTTTTTCACTAAGCGTGATCTGCTTTGTATCCCTCAAACGTGCATCTTCTAACACAATCCCTGCAACTATGCCTCCAAGAAAAACCAGAATGGTCAATATTAATGCAAGTACATACTTTTTTGTGCTCAGTTTCCTTCGTGTCATACTGCTCAGATTCAGAAAAAAGGTACTATTTAAAGTTTATGTCCACCGGTTCTTTTTGTGCGCTACGAATATAAACGCAATGTACATCCATACAAATGTTATAAATAAACCATACAGAAAAAGGAACGAAAGCATTGACACAAGTGTTCTTCCATGGTTTCGTATCTTTTCTTTGATGATCCTGTACGAATAAATCATAATGAAAAAACTTAGACAAAAAAGTGTTGCAGCAATGATAATCTTAAAAAATGGTAGGCTTAGAACATTGAAATCGAATGAAAAATTCTTTATCAATGTTATGATATCAAAATTTATAGCTTTAAGCGCACCAAACCACTGGAACGATTTAATGAACAGTTCTCGTAATAACGTGGCCGCTACAATGATTGCAATAATGCCTGAAAGGATAATCGTCGGCATTCGTAAAAACCCAAAATCGCCATATTCTTTGTTAAACATAATTTTTCTATAACTAATAGTGTTATCAACAGACCCTTTATACCATCGCACACGTTGCCTGAAAAGGTCTCTTAACGAGTTTGGAGCAACCGTTTCAACAATGGCGTCAAACGTCTGTACAATTCTGTAATGATGTTTCTGTAATCGTATCGCAATTTCTAAATCTTCAGTAATCGTTTTTTCATCGTACCCTCCCAGGTCTTTGATAATCTTTGTTCTATAAATGCTAAAAGGTCCCGGTGTAACGTGGATACAATCTATCTTTGAATTGAGTAGTTTGTAAAACATGTTCACCAGATATTCTGTCCATTGGACTTTCTGAAGTACGCTGTTTGGTTTTCGTACTTTAAGCAGTGGACAAACAGCCGCAACATTAGTATCAGCTTGAAAATAAGGAAGCATCTCATTGATTGCATTTGGTGAGATGAACGAATCAGCATCTAAACACGCATAGTATTCTCCACGTGCGATGTCTAATCCTACGTTAAGGGCTTTTCCTTTCCCCTGATTCTCTTGGTTTAATAATATGATATCATCCCCTGGATTGCATGTAATGAATTCTTCAACAAGTTTTTTGGTTGTATCTGTTGATCCATCATTGACAACAATAACTTCCATCTTTTCTTTTGGGTAATCAAGATGAACAATTGATGTAAGTGTTTCCACAATAGACTTTTCTTCATTGTACGCAGGAACAATAATTGTAAAGAACGGTGTTCCAATAAGTTTTTTCTTTTTTTGTTCGTTTTCAGGAAAAAAGAGTACCAAAAGCCAAAATATAGCGAAAAAAAGTAAGAGAAAGTATGTGCTAAAAAGTACAACATCAAGGAATTTTACTATCATAGATTCACCAGTTTTGTGGAAATTTCTTTATTACTTTAATTACTTTATTACGTTTCGAAAATATCATTCGATATATTCTTTTGTAAACGCCCACACCTCACTTTCTTCGTGAGAGTGTGCTAATTTAAATCTTTCGTTTTTGAGAAGGAAAGTGAAACCCTGTTCTTGGTCGAATTCTTCTTTCATTTTTTTGTTTATATATATCAACGTGATGTTGTTATTTTCAAGAAGGGGAAATAATTCGTGTATGTATGTTGAATTCAATATTGATGCAGAAACATCTTGGGTTGTTGCATCTTGCGAGAATGAATTAAACGGCGTTCTTTCTGCAATGTATCTGATATATTCACTGTTTTCTGCTGTAGAGAACACTATTGAATTTTGTGGTGTGTTTACTTTTATCCATGTAAGAACTTCATTATCGGCTGTCAGTGGCCCTATTTGATCAATACGGTCGATATATGTTAATGTTGAAAATGCAAGTCCAAGAAAAAAAACAAAAAATGCAATTTTTTTAACATCCTGTAATTCCCATTTTCGTTCAAACGTTCTCGTGAATGCTACGGTTGCGAACAATCCGACAATGATAGAAACATAAAAAATACTTTGTGTGTGTATACAATATGATATGCCAATAAATAATGTGATTATATAAATTGAATACTGTTTCATTTTCCAAAGAAAAGTAATTCCCATCATGGAAAGAAGAACGAGAAAAAAGCTTACACCGCTTATTCCACCCAAATCAGAGATAAGGTCGGGGACGATTTGTTCAACATGAAATGGGCCGATGATAAACGGTTGATGAAAAAACAGGTTTACAATAAACATTATCCCTAAAATTATAAATAATGTTGTATAAAGCGCGTTTCTCTTGTTTATTTTCGTAATATAATACACGAAAACACTACAAAGTACGATACTAGTACTAAGTATATCAATCGTTGTTGCAAGAATAAAAGGAAAAAATGCTATTGGTTTTATGTACGACGAATTATGTGTTAACAACACAAATCCACTAAGGACAAGAAATGTGTACACCGCATACGCAGAAATTGTACTAAACGTGTATATAAATGCGGGAGAAATGACAAAAAATATTACAAATAAGAAAAAGTATTTTTGTTGTATCTTTAATTTATTCTGGATACTAAATACAAAAAGAAGTGAACATATTGCAAATATCAACGGAATAATGGATGCCCATTGGCCGGGGAGAACCATTGTAAGTATCGAGATTGGAATAACGTAGAGGTTGTGAATAGTTACGTTGTTAGATTCGTATAAATGATAATAACTTTCTGTACCCGTAATCAATACATTTCCCTGAAGTACGTTCACAAGTAAAGGAATACCAAGAAGAAGTATCATAAGGACAAACAAGATTTTTTTACTATGATGTAAGCAAAATGTAAAGTACAGGTTCTTTTCTGTAAATATTTCTTGTTTCATAGTGTTTTTTTGTCACGTGGTTTATTCTCTTGTCAGAGTGCAATGTTTCTTGTAAATTTTTGCATTTTTATTATATACCAACTCAAAACATTCATCTGAAAGGAATTTAAACTCATTTATTCCATACTTTTGCTGTGCCCGACTTGTGAGGATAAGGTATTGAATATTTTCTTCATCAAGTATGCTTAGAACATATGTTTCGAGCGAACTCGTAAACACGGATCCAAGATCCTTAAACTTCTGTTCAACATCTTGTACAAGTGCAAAGTTTGTGTCCATCATATTCCTTCGTTTACTATAATACGAAACAAGATGCCCCTCTTCAATAAGAGCAAGTACTCCCACACCTTCATTTGTGTTTTCTTGTATCCATATGAACGCGTCAATATCATTACTTGTCGGAGTTTCCTGGTCAAGTGCAGTTGTTATTGCGGGAAATATCATCGTAAGACAAATAAGTATAACGACCGTTATCGGAATCAGTTTTTTGAGATGTGACCATTTTGTTTTGGTAAAGTATTCAGTTACGTCTTTATAAAAAAGTGCAAAAAGAATTGCCAATATTATGCCTAAGAATGAAAGTGATAAATGAGATTCGATAAGCCGTAACCATGAAAGAAGCGTTGTTGAGATAACAAGGCTGATAAGGAAAAATGTTTTTTTATCTTTTGTTTTGAACAGTGATGTATACACAACAAATATCCCCGCTAAAAAAGGGATAGCACTAACAAGGATAACCACTTCGGGGATAGATAATAAAGGAAAGTATTCTTGTATGATCTGCGGCGGAACATTTTGCCATACAAACGAAATACCTTCTTTCAATAAGATGTTCTTAAAGAAAAGAAATTGTACCCAGATATAAAAGAATATTGAAGAAAGTATCAGTTCAATCTCTGCACGGTGTATTTCTTTTCCTTCAACAAATGAAAGGAGTGTATAAATTCCAAAGCCCATTATAAGAAGAAACGTTGCAGGATGTAGTATCGACAGGAGCAGAAAAGAAATCATGTAAATGTACAATGAGTTTTTTTTATCTATATTAAGAAACGAATAAATAGCAACAAATATGAGTGGGAGGAAAAGTGTTTCTGGTGTGAATGCGTTTGTTGTAAATATTATTGGAAGAAATCCTGCAATAGTTGCTGCGAATAACGATGCAGTTTCATTCATACTTATTTTCCTGCTTATAACATATACCAACACTGTCAATGATGCAAGGAAAATACTCGGTAGTACCTTTGCGACAAGTTCAATGGGAAGAACCATACCAAAGAACGCAGCAATGTAATGGAACAATGGAAGGAAAAAAAGTTGTCTTCCGCCATATGACAATGGATCATTGTATTGTGGAAAACCATCCTGAGTTATGTGCTCTGCTTGTTCAATATGGAAGTATGATTCGTACGTAAAGTTTGGGATGGTAAATGCAAGGATAAGTCTTGTTATAAGCGTTAGACAAAATATTGCCACGAGTATGTATCTGTATTTTGTTTCCATCTTTTGTATAGAAACATGTTTTGTTTTATAAATTTGTAGGGGAAATGTTTATATCTTGGCTCCACTAATTTTATTGTATGGGAAAGGTTTCAACTGGGGTAGATTTTTTGAACAGGTTTCTGCATGGGGGATATGATAGCAATGTTGTCACGACCATTTATGGGCCGTCGGGTACGGGAAAGACAAACGTGTGTTTAATTGCTGCTGTTACAATCGCAGAATCTGGGAAGAAAGTTATTTTTATTGATAGTGAAGGTGGTATTGCAGTAGAACGAATCAAGCAACTTGCTACCAATTATGAAAAAGTTCTTCGAAACATTATATTCTTTAATCCAATGACATTTGCAGAACAAAAAGACGTGTTCGAAACGTTACGCGGCATGATTAATGATACTATTGGGATGGTCATTGTTGATTCTATATCTATGTTATACCGGTTAGAACTTAGCCGAAGTGAAGAAGTGTATGATGTTAATTCTGCGTTGGGAAAACAGATAGCGTACCTTGTTGAAATCACGCGCCGCAGAAACATTCCTGTGTTAATTACGAACCAAGTTTATTCTGATTTTGATAATCGTGACATGGTAAAGATGGTTGGTGGCGATTTATTAAAGTACGGGTCAAAATGTTTAATTGAACTGAGAAAATTTCGTACCTGTCACGGTTTAATTTTACGAAAACATAGAAGCTTACCTGAAGGAAACGAATTAAAATTTACAATTGTTCAGAAAGGATTAGAAGAATTTGTCTAAGTGGTAAAAGTATGTCACACCAAAAGATTTAAAAATATGTGTTATCCCGAAAGTTTTTCCCTACGATAAAAATAATGGGGTTATGAAACTAACCAGAACTAAAATTCTGGAGATAATTCGTA
>PCYB01000057.1:167-11964 GCA_002762845.1 Candidatus Woesearchaeota archaeon CG10_big_fil_rev_8_21_14_0_10_36_11 | reverse complement strand
TCAAGAAAAATAAGTTAAATTTGACAAACTGTCAAATGGATATTTAGGATGAAATAGTTAGCAAACTGTCAAACTTGGGTTGTAAATTATCAAATAAAAAAGTTTGAAAGTAATGGTGTAATAAAAGGATATAATAGTGTCTTTGATTTTTCTAAGTTGGGGTTTAGTCTCATTCGAGTTTACCTTGATTTTTATGAATTTGATTCAGAAAAAGAAGATCGTTTGGTCAAATATCTTGTTGATAATAAAATTACTGGTTTTGTTGCAAGAACTATCGGGGATTGGGACCTGGCCATTAGCTTTTATGCAAAAAATCAGGTTGAATTTTTAGATAATTGGTTTAATGTGCTTAAATCTTTTCGTAGTATCATTAAAACTTATCACACAAATATCATTGTAAAAGAATACTTTTTCCGAAGAGCCTATTTGAATCAAGAAAAGAAGGATATAAGTAATCTATCTTGGGAGAGGGGTGGAGAAGAAAAAGTTAAAATAGATGAAATAGATAGAGAAATTATCAAAACATTAACACAAAATAGTAGAACTCCGATTACAGAAATTGCAGAAAGCGTTAAATTGGGGAGTATGGGCATAATTTACCGGATTAAAAATTTAGCGAAGAATAAAATCTTGCTTGGTTCAAGAGCAAACCTAAATTTTTCAAAATTAGGCTATGAATATTACAAGGTTATAATTGAACTCGAGGATATTAGTGTGTTTAAAAAAATCTTTAGTTACTGTCAAATGCATCCCAATATCATTTCTGTTACAAAATCTATAAGCGATAATGTAGATCTTGAATTTGACTTGGAAATTGAAAACTTTGAAACATTTATTGTACTAATTGAAAAACTAAAACAACTATTTCCAAAATCTATTCGGGATTTTAAATTCTTTAGATTTTTAGAGTTTAAAAAAACAGCATATTTGCCTTTGTAATCATACTATATTAAAATGCCTTTTCAGTTCTCAAACAGACTCTGCAGAATTGCTTTCTAAATGAAAAGCATAAATAGTGCCCATACTTTCTTTTTATTGTTAAGACAAAAAGAGAGGCTATTTATGATTGATGTAATACAAAAGAAGTTCAAAAAGTTTTCCATTATTGTTGATAAATTAGGTCCGCCTGAATGTATTAAGAAAATCTCAGAGAATATCTGGGAATTGCCGACTTCTTACAAAAAAGGAATGAGAGTTCTAGGAAGAATTTAGCTGTCGGATAGTTATTTCACTGGTGGGGGGCAACATTTAAATAATCTTTTCTATTCTTAGTTCATATGGATAAACCTGATGGTTTTTTTAATGACCTGGTTCATTTACTTAGTGAAAGTAGGACTTCTTTACGTGTTCTTGCTCCATGGATTACAAATCCTGCCGATGGAGCAGAATTATCTCGATTGATATTTAGTGATACTGGAAAAGCCGCTCGTTGGCTGGCGGAAAAATTTCCTCAAAAAACATATAATTGGCAGGGCGACCCTTTAGTTTTTTTTCGTTGTGGATATGGAATTCCTGCATCTGTTGGGGTAGAGTGGGCACGAGAAGTATTTGCTGAAGATCAGGGAGTGAATTTAAGGCAGTATAATTTTTTTGCTCCTTTGCCTAGTTTAGTGCGTCGTCTTGTAGACAAAATTGAAGAATCTGTAGAATCTCATGACCGGAGGGTTATTTTGGTGGGCCATAGTATGGGGGGTTTAACTTCTTTAGGTGCTTCAAAAGTTGTTCCTGATTTAATAGAAAAGGTTATTACGTTTGCTACGCCAGTAAGGGGTGCGAAAGGAGCAAGATGGTTTAAATATCTTACACAATCTTTATATGAACTAAGAGAGGATAAAGTTCGTGAATTGAAGCTTTACGAGTTGCCGGAGGGAGAGAAAGCGCCACAGTATTTTAACATTTGTTTATCTGATGATGGTATCGTACGACCATTTGAAAATTCATTACTTCCTGAACAGGTTAATACTACTAATTTTGTGGTTCCCGGGATACGACATAATGAATCATTATATCATCCTATAGTAAGACGAGTTGTCTATTTACGGTTGCACAATGTTCATTTTGATACTGGGTATGAACACCAATTAAAATACGGTCTTGCCCATACACATCATGGACTTGTGGATAGGGTGTTAGATGCAAATAAAAGATTGTTTGTATGAATTTTTGAATAAATTCACTAAATCCATAACGTTTATAAAATAGAAACAAAATAAACATGCCATAATGGTATTTTTAGATTCAGCGTTAAGTCCGGCCCTTCAACCACTTCTTAATGCAAGTCCGTTCATTGCTATTCTTGTGTTAGCATTAGTTCTTTCTGTTATCATTACGTTTGTGTATAAATGGGTAACAAATCAAGAACTTATGAAAGAACTGAAAACGAAACAGAAGGACTATCAAAAGGAAATGAAAGAGTTGCGAAGTAAACCTGAAGAAATGATGAAAGTGCAAAAAGAGGCCATGAAACTCAATATGCAGTACATGAAACAATCATTTAAACCAACCATTATAACAATGATTCCTATCCTTATTATCTTTGGCTGGATGGCTGGCCATTTAACATACGAACCAATTTATCCTGGTGAAACGTATAGTATAACTGCACTATTTGCTGAAGGTGTTACTGGAAATGCTGAACTTAGCGTCAGTGATGGTACAGAAATAATTTCAAGTTCTTCACAAGAACTTACTGGCGACGGTAGTGGTGGTGCAACATGGAACCTCAAAAGTACGGAGGGTGAGCACCTTATAACGGTAAAAGTTGGGGCTACAGAACAATCTAAGAAAGTGCTTATTACAACAGAAGTAAAGTATGCCGAACCACTTACTGCCTTTGACCATTCTGACATTGAGAAAATTCAAATTAACCAAAATAAGTTAAAACCATTAGGAACCTTGTCAATCTTCGGCTGGCAGCCAGGATGGTTAGCTCTTTACATTATCTTTTCTATAGTTTTTAGTATGGGACTTCGTAAATTGTTAAAACTCTACTAAATATTTATAAATGAGCTTTGTTCTAAGAGAAGAATATCCTATTGGGATAGATCTATGAGGCGACTCCGATCACAACATTGTGTTTCTTGTCTCGCTTTTAAATACTATAGAGGTTTATATCAAAATGCCACAAGGAATGTATAAGTCAGGACGATTACGAAAGATCTTCGTGAAGACTCCTGGGGGAAGAACAACTGTCCAATATAGGCAGCGTAAGCCACGTGCCGCAGTATGTAGTACCTGCAAAAAACCGCTTTTAGGCGTACCACGAGAATTGCCATCAAAAATGGTGAACATGCCTAAAACTATGAAAAGGCCTGAACGTCCGTATGGTGGAATACTTTGTTCACCGTGCATGAGAAGACGTGTACAGCAGGAAGCGAGGTCCGAAAAATGACTCTGTTTAGTATTGGGCGGATATGCGTAAAACTTGCAGGTCGTGACGCTGGCAGAAAATGTGTAGTTGTTGACACTATTGACGATAGATTTGTCGTTGTTGATGGAAACGTACGAAGAAAGAGAGTTAATACGCGACATCTTGAACCTTTAGCAGAAACGATTGAGATTAAAAGTAAAGCTTCTCACAGCGACGTAAAAACCGCGTTTGAGAAACTTGGTGAAGTTGTGTGGGAAAAGAAAAGTAAAACGCCCGCTGCTCGACCACGACAAGTGAAGAAAAAACATGCTGCTGAAGAAGAGAAGTCGATGAAGAAACCTGTTACAAAAAAAGTTTCTTCAAAGAAAACAACAAAGCCTGTTGAAGCTACGCCTGACATTATTGAGTCAGTTGAAAAAACTTCTGTCGAAACAAAAGAATAATTTTTTTGATTCTTATTTTTATTTTTCTACTTTTTACTCATTCCAGACAAGATTATTTTTTGTATAATGCTCGTTGTACCAGCAGTTTTAGTCGGTCCCAGAACAAGAAACTTTCCTCCTAATTCTTCAGTCAATTCTTTTTCTTTCTTTCCCTGAACTGTTTCATTGTGGTCTGGGCCTTTTACAACTAAATGAGGTTTCATATTTTTAATAACAAAAAGTGCATCATCATACACAAAAACACGATCAACAGTTTCAATCCCCGAAACAACCAAAACTCTTTCACTTTCGTCGTTGAACGGCCGTCCACTTCTTCCTTTTTCAGATTTTCGTACAGCCTCATCCGATTTTACTCCAACAAAAACTATGCCCCCTAATTCTTTTGCTTCTTGAAATATGCCAATATGTCCCGGATGAAGGATATCAAAACATCCAGTGATAAGAATGATTGTTTCTTTTCCTCTTAAAGTTTCAGAAATATGTAGAGTATTAAATAGCGAGGACACTTTATTCTTATAATGTCTAATCATAAAAATAACTTATATCTGTTTTATATAAATTTAATTGTTAAAATTTAATTGTTTTAAACAACATTTCTACATCAACTTCAAATGCAACAATTGGCACTTGAATGTTCCATAATGTTATCACTTCAGGAGATAGTTCTCCAATAATGCCTATGGATTTATCATGTATAATGATTTCTCCTACTCTACCAGGAATGAAACTTGCATGTTGCGTTTCTTGAATTGTATAACATATGCCTAGTGATGATAGTACTGTATCTAACACTTGTTTAATCTCTGTAAAGTCAGTTTTATCATGACACAAAACCACGGAAAGATGTTCATTTTCGCCAATCTTTGTTTCTGTATTGGTATCATGAGTAAACACTCTTCCAACTTCAAAAATGTTTTGGGGAAACTCGTTATGTTGGTTCTCTCGTATGTTTTTTATCAGGCTCGGAAGAATAGCATTCCGTAAATGGTTATGTTCACCTAACGCATTCTGCAACGAAATAAGAGGATTGTCAAGGTTCATTTTCCTGTTTAAGTCTTCGGCAGTTATCAAATGATAATTCTTTACTTCTATCATTTTTAATCCTGCAAGAATTTCGCGTACCTTTCGCGCAAACTTTTTCAAATGATGTTCTTCTCCTATTGTTGCAACGTTAGGTATTTCTTCCTCAAAATTTTCGTATCCATATGCAATAGCAATATCTTCTGCCAAATCTACTTGGTGCAATATATCATTCCTGTACTTTGGAATTAACACATTTCCAGTATCGTACCCAAAACCCATACGTTCCAATAATTCAATTGCATTTTTCTCTTGTAAATCTAACCCAAGGCGTGTATTAATATATTGTAAGTCAAGTTTCATTTTTCGCAGTGTGAAATCGGGAAAATTAATCTTTTTGTCAGGATACACCATTTCTAACGAATGAATTGTTCCGCCCATGTCTGCAAGAGACGTTGTAAGAATGTATAAAGAGGTCATAATAGTATTCAAATCTGGGCCAGTTCCTTCAATAAAAACGTTTGTTGTCGTTTCATCAATCTTTCCAACATCGTGAGAATTGATTATCGGTGGCATGGACATTATAACACCTTTCGCATCAACAAATACGGGAAATGTGTCCCAGCTTTCCATGATGTGACCGTACTCTCGTCCTTTAGGATGTTGTGCAAGGATTTGGTGTGCAGTAAGTTCTGTAGGAAACCCTAATGGTCGGAATTTGATATTTTCAGGTTTCTTTCCCACAAACATTATGGGGAATGTAATCTTATCTAAAGGATATAACCCAATACCACCCTTTTTTCGGTTTCGCGTAAGTGTAGTTCCTAACTTTTCTTGTAACTGAATAACTTCTCTAATCTTTTCATCATCAAACCGCAACCCTTTCACGACACATGCAACTGCATACGGCCATGTTTTTGGAACGTCTTGTATTGTAAGAGAACTTCCAAACTTTGTTGTAGTATATTTTCGTAATCCTTTTTTTACGCCAATAAAACTTGAAAATGCTCGTGCAAACCCCTGTTCAGATAACATATCTGGCCTGTTAGGAAATATCTCAACTTCAATTTCGTCTCCTTCAATACGTTCAAGGTCTGTTCCTAACATACTAATACGATCTTTTAACTCTTCTAACGGCAGTTTTCTTCCCACCAATTCTTCAAATACTTTTTTATTGAGTGTTACTGTTGGCATTTTATATCGGTGTTGGCACGTCAATGAACTCAACGTTAACTTTAAAATTCTTTTTAATAACTGACATGAGCGCTTTCACGCCCCATACTTCCGTTTCATAATGTCCACCGAAAATAACGTTTATCTTCGCTTCTTTTGCAAGGTGGTATACATAATGTAATGGTTCGCCCGTAATAAACAGGTCAACGTTTCGTTTGATTGCTTCATCTACATCGCTCGCTGCTCCTCCAGAAACAATAGCAAGGGATCGAACATTTTCATTCCCAAACGCAAGAGTTTCAGTTTTCATATTATTTTTGTGTAATATTGACTGAATCCTTTTAAGTGACGTGTTCGCTCTTCCAACAAAACCATATTCCTTTTTGTATCTGCCGAATGGTCGTACGTCGGTTAGTCCAACCATTTTTGCAAGTTGGATGTTATTGCCATATACTGGATGCATGTCTAATGGAAGATGAACACCATACACTGCAAGGTTATTATCTAAAAGAAACTTAATATTTGTATAGTTTGTTCTTGTGACATATTTAATACCATACCAGATAAGTCCGTGGTGTGTTATAAGCATTTGACATCCATTTTCTACGGCTTTCTGAAACGTCTCCATGCACGCATCAACTGCAAATGCAACTTTTGTTATTTCGCCAGTATTCTGTACCTGAAGGCCGTTACATGAACTGTCCTCCATTCCATTATATATTTGTAGTTCCTTGTTAAGGAACTGGGCTATCTGTATTGCTGTTGCCATTTTAATGTATGTTATGTAGATTATTATTAATGTTTATCGAACTCATAGACACTAATTCGTCGTTGTGAGAATCCTCTGGTAATGGATTCAACGTAAATATCTTTTTCTTCATACCAAATGCATGTCCCATTTCAAGGAATGTGTTCGGGCCAATATAATTCCTCTTTCCATTCTTGTCAAAATTTAGTATCAACACTGCATCAGACGAATCGATTTTACCAAAATGTAATAAGATTCTTTTCCCCATTACGTTTGAAAATTCTTGAATGTTATCCTTCTTAATATTGTTCCAATACTCTTTATTTCTTCCTTCTATTGCAGATTCTGGCACAAGAACATGATGTCCTAACTGTGTAAGTTGCGATTCTACGTTTTTCATTTCGTTTATGAATTGTAAACTTCCACAAAGTGTTATTTTCATTTTAGCCAACTTTTCATGTTTCGTATTTGTTTAAGATCGTTCTTGTATAGGTCTCTAATATCCGTTATGTTCCAATATTCAGCAATGATACGGCCCATACCTTGGCCCCATGCTAAGACGGGACAATCGAAACCTAACAATGGTTTGACAACTTCTGGCCGGAAAATTCCCGCGCCGCCAAGTTCAATCCATTCTTTCTTTACTGGATGAAACACGTCAACTTCCAGGCTCGGTTCTGTGTACGGGAAATGTGCTGGTCGCATTCGTACTTTGTCAAAACCCATTTTTTTGTAAAATTGTGTTAAATATCCTTTCAAATGTTTCAAATTTGCATGAGGATCAACAACAATCCCTTCAACTTGATAAAATTCAAACAAATGTTTCCAGTCAAGCGTTTCATTTCGAAAAACTTTTCCAACAGAAAAGAATTTTGCAGGCAAGTCTACTTTTGTAAGGTTTGAAATGGTACGTGCAGATAAGACTGTTGTGTGTGTACGAAGAAGAACTTTTTCTGATTCTTCCTGTGAAAATGTGTATTGCCATCCTGTACTTCCAGTATCACCACCATTTTCATGTACCTCTTTTACTTTTGTCCATAATGGTGGAAGGATTGCTTTCCCCTCAACATAAAATGTGTCCTGCATTTCTCGTGCGGGGTGATCTTGCGGGACAAACAACGCGTCTAAATCCCAAAATGCTGATTGAACATATCCTCCTGACATTTCTTTAAAACCCATATCTAACCAGATTTGTGTAATGTACTCAACTGCTTCCGTGACAAAATGTTTTTTTCCAGGATATATTTTGGGTACGTTAATTTCTATATCGTACGCACGAAATTCTTTATTTTTCCACGAACCGGTTTTAAGCATTGCTGGTGTCAATCTATTGATAACGTCGTGAGTAAGGTTTGTTGTAAGCAATTTGTGGCCGATTTCTGTCAGCATTACCGTAACCGTTTTCTGTTCTTCTACTTTAAGGAATTCTTTTCGCTTTTTCAATTCGTCAAATGCATGTTTGTCAATATCTTTAATTAAAAGAATATCTAAAGGAAACTCTTTTGCAAGAAACTGTTCCTCAAAACTTGGCATTCCAATAAGTTTCTTTCCTTGATTGGTTATTTTAACTGAAAGAACGTCACCATTTTGAACTTCAATTGCAACTTTCCGTTTTAATAGTCCAATACATGCATTTACTTCTTCCCTGCTCAGTTTAGATTTCTTTGTGATAACATTTAATCCTTTAAACTCATCCGATAGTACTGCAAGGAACGCTTTTTCGGGAAGACCCTCTCGCTTATATTTTATACCGTTCCTATCTAACTGCACAACCTTTTTCTTTTCAGTATGAACACTCACAATCTCTTTATTTTCTAACCATTGCAATGCTCGCATAACTTCAATTTCTTGTAATCCGGATTTTTTAGTTATCGCACCAAGTTCTGTCTCTTTTGTAAGAACGGGAAGTACTTGTCGTTCAAGCGGATGAAGTTTTAATGACAGTTTCTGTAAATCCATAGAATATACAAGAATTAGGAGACATTTATAAAATTATATGATATTTATGAATAGGTATGTGTTAAATCTCAGAAAGTATTGCTTTGACTTTAGTCTTGTTGTAGAATAAACGTTACCCCATATTCTTAACGTTTTGGAGGAGATTTTAAAACAACTTGCAAGTTATCTTCAGACAACGCTCCTATTCTCCGATTCATCTCATCATAGACAAGGTGAGGCAATCGCCAGAGATGTTCCACAACTCTTCCGTTATCACTATGTAACCCTTCAGTCTGTAACCATGGCTGAAGTGCAAAGTATGCTCTTTCTTCATGCGAAAGATTTTCCGTTCCTCCCTCTCCCAATGAAATATAAACTTTTTTTTCTCCGCGCCATACACGGTGTATTCTATGATCATTTCCTGCAAATACTCTAAGGCCACTCCTTGTTGTTACAACATCTTTTCCGAAATCACTAAATGGTGGATCAACTTTATACGCCCTTTCTCCAAGTTTTGTTCTGCCAGATGATTGGCTAGATAGTTGAGTAATAAAGTCTCTGTCAGCTCTTTCAAGATGTGCACCAGTCATTATTCGTACTGTGTATATATGAGAAAAGCCACTTCCAACTTCAATTATAACATCTCTTCCACATAAATTGTGTGTTACACATACCTGACGTAAAGTTTCAGCATCTTTAAATTCTACATTTCCTCCACCAATATGTGTTGTGTACTCAACTAAATCAAGAAGGTTATCCTGGATACGCCGATATGCCTGTTGAATGGCGGTAGGATCTGGTTGAATTCTAGTTGGTTCTAATGAAGGAAGACTATTCATTTCACTTCGATCTGCTAATGTTTCTAAAGGTAATCTTCGCATACTTCGTTCAGAACCATTGCCATTTTTAAACATTCTTATTTTAAAAACATTTATACACACTCTCTAAAATATATATCAGAAAAGATACAAAAAGAAAAATAAAAAAATACAAACACGAAACTATTTCTGGCCCCATGCAGTGTTAAACATCTGGTCCATTGCTGATGTGAAATATGGTGTCTTTACCCAAACGCCTAAATCGTACGAAGGATGAACTTCTTTATCGTCCATTGTCATAAAGACCATGTCAGCACTGTCAACTGTAACGAACCGAGACTTTATTTTATCGTTATGTCTAACTTCGGCAATGCCCTTAAGACTATCAGCAACCTTTTGGTTTTCTTTTGTAAGGGGAGCTGAAATACGAATTCTAACACCACGTTTTTTTGCACGTTCGAAACTTCCTCGTAACCCTTCCGCTTTACGCATGAACCCTTTATCTGACGTTACGATGTTAACACTTTTCTTCGCATTTTTAATCAAAAGGTCAAGGTGGTTATACAAATTATTCCGTCCACGTAAACATCCACTCATTTCTGACGGCTCAACCAAACTTATACCGTTCGTGTGAAGTGAATCTAGTTCTCCCATAAGTGGAGATTCTCTTACACCATCTAATCGTTTGATTTTTTCCTGTGCATTCGTGTGCATGTTCTTCTTAACTCTGTCAACAACTTCTAATGGTGGAATTGCAATATACTTTATTGGCTTTCCCAACTTCATTATAACAAACCCTTTCTTCTCTAAGGATTCAAGAACATCATAACTTCTTGACCGTGGAACGTCAGCAATATCAGAAAGTTCGCCTGCTGTTGAAACACCTCGGCTAAGAAGGGCTGTCCATAACTTCACTTCGTACAAGTTTAAATCGAAATAACGTCGAAGCTTGCTTAATAATTCTTCTTTTACAATCATTTTTTCAAAACCCCCCTTTTTTTGTAAACATCTGTTTTTGTTACTTGGTTATCAGTAAATCTCACTACTATTAAAAGGTTGTGGTTTTACAACATATACCTTCCTAACCTCTTTTTATCGTGTATAACAGATACTTTTATTCTACTCCTATTTATACTTCTATTGTATTTTATATCTCAAAAGGGCAGCAATTCCACCAAGCCCGTCAACTTTTTTCCCACTTTCTAAATCTGACGAGATAATGTGAATATTCCCTTTAAGCGTATCAATATGTTTCATCAGCGTGTCAAGTTCTACGTACTCTTTTTCATCCTTTTTCTGCCGGATGAAATTGTCGGTAACAATCAATGATCGTATTGCGCCAGCATTTCCTGCATTGAGTACATCGTTCCATCCGTACGCAGCAAGGTTATTTTTTTGTATTTCGCTCAACAACTCTTCAACAATAAGTTGTTCTTCTCGCGCTCGACTATGTTCAAGCGTTTTTGCAAGTTCTGGCCGCCGAAATATCTCGTCAAGTGCTCTTTCACTTATAGAAGAACATATTGCTAACACAATTTTCTTTTTAAGATCTTTATTGGTTATTTTTTTGTACAAATCATCTTTATAAAATGCGGGCGATGCAACGATGATTGCTTCCGGTGCGAACCTTCCTGCATACGTTTCCAACGCTTTAATAATTTCCTGATGAAAATCGTGCGTTATGGTGGTAGTTTTTCCTTTCTTCTGAACATCTCCCGCAATCTTAACAAGGATTTCGTACCCATGCTTTTGTGTCAATGCAAAAATAGCTTCTTCTCTATCAAACAGACAAATCAAATATGCAAATTTTTTCTCGGACGCTTCTTCCAACTTTTGTTTATGGTAGGATAACCATTGCGGTTTTTCAATCCAGCATTCACTTCCTTCTTCAAGAGAAATTGAATGGTAACTATCTTTAGGTATGTCTTCTGGCCCTTCTTTGATCTTTCCATTAATGCGAAGGGTCACTGATCCTGCTCCCGTATCAACAGTTTCCGCGTCAATCTTGACAGTAATTGTTTTCTTTATCACTTTTGCATTATCTCCATCACCAATTTTCATTTTCCGTGTTGTTTTTCCTTTCACAAAATCTCCCGGTTCAATGATATGGCTCAGGTACCAAAGGTCGTCACTATCAGTAACGCGAATGTGTACACTTCCTTTCTTAAAATTTGATGCAATGATGTCCATAGAATACCGATAATTGGTTCAGTTATAAAAATGTTGTTTTCTCTATGCTTTTTCTTTACAGTAACACACCACAATAATACAATTCAATAACATCTAA
>PCYB01000057.1:0-152 GCA_002762845.1 Candidatus Woesearchaeota archaeon CG10_big_fil_rev_8_21_14_0_10_36_11 | reverse complement strand
TTACATCACGAAAGTGGTTTACATTCTTCCCATACTTCTTTTGGAGTTTTATAATTAAGACTCATATGAAGTCTTACTTCATTATAACCCAAGTTTGACAGTTTGCTAACTATTTCATCCTAAATATCCATTTGACAGTTTGTCAAATTTAA
>PCYB01000065.1 GCA_002762845.1 Candidatus Woesearchaeota archaeon CG10_big_fil_rev_8_21_14_0_10_36_11 | reverse complement strand
TTTTTCATATTAGCTACAAAGTAGCTAAAGAAGTAAATAAACTTTTCTATACTCGAGAATAGTTGTGGAACTTCAGAAAGCTAAATAGTTACAGAACGGCTAGGGTGGTTACAATTAATGCGTATACCCACGGCCCACCTGAAGACAACGTACACAGTATTCCTGCCTTTTCGGTACCACACGGTCCAACAAATAACGCTTTGATTGCACCATTCCATGCAAGTACCGCAACAAATCCAAAAGCGGCAATAACTAACGCTGAAACCTTTTCAATAACATCCTTCTTCATTTTTTCCCACTTTATTATTCAAGAATAATAAAAGATATATTATCAAAAGGTATAAATTATCCTGACTCGTTACTATATGAAAAATAAATGTCTGTTAAAAAAGAAAAAAAAGAAAAAAATTACTATTAAGGTATCTAACTATTTCTTACCTTTCTTCTTTGCGCCTGCTTTTTTAGCAGCTTTTTTCTTTGCAGCCATGGATATCACCTCTTTTTGGATTATTAATCACATTCACAACAATCAGGACATTCGCCACACTTTGGGCAAACACTATCAACTTCACTTCCACAATACGGACATTCTTTCATTTTTTTATAACCCCCATACGATGTGATTCGAAAGAAAGATAAATGGGTATAAAAGCCTTTCTACTTTTTGAGGGTTGAAACAGGCAATAATGCTATTATACAAAAATAAAATAAATATTAAATATTAAAAAAAATTATCGTTCTGTTCGTGATCCAAACCGCGAATGTGAATTCTCGCCATGTCGTGGATGTCGTGCGCTAGGTCCATCACCGAAACTTCGCCGGCGAGGATTGTATCCACCACCATTATTTCCGTGGTATGAGTTTCCTCGATCGCCAAAGGAATTTCGTTGTTGTTGAACTTCAAACTTTAACCTTGGAACACTTCCCGCCTGTAATTCATGAGCATCGATGTCATAGCGGTTAAATATTGCATGGAAACAGCCATGATCTTGTGGAGAAAGTAATGTTATTGCTTTCCCAGATTCACCAGCACGAGCAGTTCGTCCAACACGATGAACATATTCCTGTGGATCTTTTGAAAGGTCATAATTGAAGACATGAGTTACGTCTTTAATGTCTAACCCACGAGCTGCAACTGACGATGCAACAAGATAGTCAGTTTTACCTTTATTAAACCGTTCAATGACTGTTAATCGTTTATTCTGGCTCATCTTACCATGAAGCATCTCAGCTTTTATGCCATGGTTTCGTAAATTTTTATTAACTAACTCAACAGTTGATCGCTTTGAACAAAAGATTATTACTCTTCCCGTCTTTTCTTGTTTCAGAAGGTGGACAAGTAACGAAAACTTTTCATTCGTATTAACATTATAATAATACTGTTCGAGTAAATCTTTTTGAACGTGCAGTTCAGTTTCAGCCACGACGACATTATGCATGTGTCTGCTTCTGATATCATCAACTTCGTTAGAAATTGTTGCACCAAACAACAGAATCTGTTTCTGTGATGGTGTTGCAGAAAGTATTTTTTCAATATCTTCTATGAAGCCCATTTCAACCATTTTATCAGCTTCATCTAACACGAAAAAAGCTACTTTTGAGAGATTTACATTTCCTCTCATTAAATGATCAAGCATTCTTCCCGGTGTTGCTACTATAACTTCTGAACGTTGGATTGCACGAATTTGTGGATCCATTGCAACACCTCCAAAGATTGTTGCCACAGTTACTCCAATGCTATGTCCCCACTTCCGTAATTCAATGGAAATCTGGTTTGCAAGTTCACGAGTTGGTGCAAGAACTAATCCCTGGACACCTTTTCCAATGTTCATTTTTTCAAGTAATGGGACCCCAAACGCAGCAGTTTTACCTGAACCGGTTCGTGAAATTCCTATAACATCTTTTCCTTCATGGACTAATGGAATCGTTTTTTCTTGGATGTCTGTTGCTGTTACTATTCCTTCTTCTTTCAATACGTTCACAATTTTTTGTGTAACGTGTAATTCTTCAAATGTTGTCATTTTTTATATTATCCTCACTATATTTTCTAGGTATATAAGTTGAAACAGAATTAGTATGGTACTTTTAATCTAAACTATCTGTCTCTGCCAAATATCTATTCTAGTATATTTGTTGAGTTCTTTTAAAAAGCTTTCTAAAATAATATAAAAAAAAGAGATATTGTACTAGTATGGCAAACTGTCCGCATTGTAAAGGCGAGATAAACCTTACAACCATCAAACAGGAAAAGAAAGGTTTTGGAATTATTAAACAAGAAATACTTTATTCATGTCCACACTGTTCAAGCGTCCTAGGAGTAAGTCGTGGTAAGTGGACCGGGTAAGATTCATTTTGTGTGTTATCCTAAAATAATTTCCCTTCGATAGATTATTTCGTTTCATTTTATTAATTCTCCGCTTTCATTTTTCGAATGAAAGCTTGTTGAGG
>PCYB01000050.1:165-2398 GCA_002762845.1 Candidatus Woesearchaeota archaeon CG10_big_fil_rev_8_21_14_0_10_36_11 | reverse complement strand
ATCAACTAAAGTTAGGGGCTTTCGCGTCAGGAAGCCCCGCACTTTAGTGCGGGGAGGATGTCACTTTTATTTAAATTTCTTTTTTATGGCATTTTATTTGTTCTTTTTGATATCTTACAATTCAATTAACACTTTCTTATTTTTTAAATCAATCTTTAGAATCTTATTTTCTTTCTGTAATTCTCTTTCAACATCTTTCCAATCATGTGTTTTTCGCAGTTCTTTAACTATATCAAGTAACTTCTGCAATGACCCATAGTTTTCATAAATACGTTCGCCTTTATGTTTATTAAGTTCAATCTTTTCAGTAAGGTTTTCAATAGCCTCGTTTTGGTTTCGCACCATTTTTGTAAGGGCATTAATCTTTTGTTCATAGGGGGACACTTTTACAAATGGATTTAACATATCAATCGCTTCATTATACGTAGACATCACTTTTTTTGGTTTTTCATTTTTCAATGGAAATGGAGTTATCTGTTCATCATATATGTGCCCTTGCGGTTCTTTTATTTGTTTAAGAATATTTTTTATTGTTGCATAAATGCTTGTAATTTGTTCTTTGGTTACATCATTTGGAACAATGTTTGAATCAATTCCGCCCAATACACAAATCTCTTCCGCGTACACTCCCCCAAATCCTAATCCTGTAGCGAGTGTTGTTGCAACATTTTTTCTATCGCTTATATGAACAATACTCGCTAATTCTTTTTCTGTGAGTGTTTTCCAATTAACGTCCTGTTCAGGAAATACGTACGTTTCATACGGCTTTACAACTCGATCTTTCCATATTTGTCGTTCCAAAGATGTAATGATAACATATTTATCATCCGTGAGGACAATATTTCCCTTTGAAAAAAGTTCAATAATAAGATAATATTTTGTTTCTTTTTCTAACTCAAACACAACTATCCGTTCTGCTCCTTGTTGTTCAATGTTTCGTATAAATGCACTGTTAATATATTTGCGTAATTGCATGCAAAAACTTGTTGGTCGTAACTGAACTTCTTTTTTTGTAGTGAGGCATAGAAGCTTTCCCGGGATAATCTTAAGTAACTGTTTTCCTTTCCCCGAAGCATGTAATTGTAATAACAACTCTTTCTTATTTTGATGGTATATTTGTGATATTCTTCCATCTACGAGAAACTGTAGTTCATGTACTAACGCAGTAAGTTCTATTGATGCAATAGATTTCTTGTGCATGGTATTGTAATGCGTATCGGGTTTTTAAATATATTGAGAAAAAATAAAAGGGCCCGGTGGGATTTGAACCCACGACCCGTCCCTCTGCAGGGGACTGCCTTAACCGCTTGGCCACGGACCCATAATAAATGTGGGTCTGAAGGGATTTGAACCCTCGATCCCCAGCTTAGAAGGCTTACACAATTTTTTTGGTGCCCTATCCAGGCTAGGCTACAGACCCTTATTATTCCAAAACACTAGACAACTTTTAAATATTTCTGAATTATTGGACAGAGATGTCACAATTCATTGTATATCAAGATAAGAACGTTAAGGCAAAAGGTCTTACTAAGAACAACATAATCAACGAAACCAAACTTAAAGACTATTTTTATGAAAGTGATTATGACAATTTACATCTCTTAGAAACAATACCTCCGTTTGAATTAAATGTACCTGTTCCAACATTATTTTATCCAGGATGTGGTGTTGATATCCTTTTTCCGTTACATTACATTAATTCATTACTTTCACACAAGAAAGAAATCAATTTTCTTTTTATGGACACAGAAAACTGTCTTGGTATGATCAAAACAATACTCGATGAGATTGGCATTTCATTCTCAGCAAAAAAGAACGCTATTGACTTTTATTGGAACAATACAAAAGTTCATTTGGCGTTTCAAATTGGAAATGTTTTTACACATATTGACTCATTACCTCTATTCCACATCTATTTTGAACGAGCATTTAGGATTATGCGCGATGAATTTCCTTTGTATGAGGAAAAGATTATTGAAAAGTTATATAGTAATGGCATCGTGATCAGCGACTCTGGATTTCAAGCTCAAAATCTCACTGTAATTGAAGTGCCTAAAATTCTTAGTTCATACCATGAAATGATAATTGGAATTAAAGCACTAAAACGGTAACTCAATAAGCCCTTGTGCCCACAACATTAACTCCTGCTTAGTAGTTAATCATAGGAAGTTTTATAAATAAAGAAACTTCTTTGCATATAACAATGAATACTACACTACTTGAACAAAACATT
>PCYB01000050.1:0-156 GCA_002762845.1 Candidatus Woesearchaeota archaeon CG10_big_fil_rev_8_21_14_0_10_36_11 | reverse complement strand
TTTGCATTAGCAAAAAAGGATATCACAAAACTCTATGAAAGTGTTTACATTTTGATAGACAAAGTTGAGAAACTTACTTCAGACAATGATTATCTTAATAGCCTGAGCCAGAAATCTCCGCACTTTAGTGCGTGAGATGAATGGCTCCGTAATTTT
>PCYB01000048.1 GCA_002762845.1 Candidatus Woesearchaeota archaeon CG10_big_fil_rev_8_21_14_0_10_36_11 | reverse complement strand
TACAAACCTAGAACACTTATTTTTAATTAACTGTCAAACTTGGGTTATAACTTTCAAAGTATATAATTTAATGTAATAAAAATGACGTTACATTCAAAAGCAAAGGAACACAGAACACCACAGTATTATGTCCAGGAGATGTTTTATACGCGATGGTCTCCACGCGCAATGACAGGAGAAGAAGTCTCGAAAGAAGAACTTTTATCTTTGTTTGAGGCTGCGCGATGGGCACCGTCCGCATTTAACGAACAGCCATGGAGATTTATTGTTGCTCATACAAAAGAAGAACGGGAAAAATTTCTTCATTTTCTTATCGAATTTAATCAAGAATGGTGTAAAAACTCTGCAGCACTCGTTGTGATTGTCTCCAAGAAGAATTTCACGCATAATAACAAAGAAAACAAAACTCACGAGTTTGATACGGGTGCGGCATGGATGAGTTTATCACTTGAAGGCGCAAGACGAGGATTGGTGGTCCATGGTATGAGCGGCATTTTGTACGACAAAATTAAACAAGAATTAGTGATACCGGAAGATTATGAAATCCATGCCATGTGTGTTATAGGAAAATATGCTGATGCATCATTACTTTCTGAAGATATGGCAAAAGAAGAAATTCCCAGTCAGAGAAAAAATATGAATGATATTGTTCAGTGGGGAACTTTTACACCGTAAACGCTTATGTTTTCATCAGATCAACAACCTTCTTTCCAAACATTTCAGCTGCTTTGGGCCCGTTTGCCGTCACAATCTTTCCGTCAACAACTACTTGTTCATTAACGAACGTAGCACCATTCTCTTCAAGAATCTTTGATTGTTTGCCATCATTGTTCCAGACAGTTGCTTCCTTACCATCAAGTACACCAGCATATGCAAGAATTGTAGGTGCAATACAAATGGCAGCCAATACTTTCTTTCTATTAAACGCCTCTTGTGCTGTTAAATGTGCTTGCACATCATGCTGGAATGTAGCTGCTCCTGGTCCGCCAATGAACACTATCGCACCATAGTCAGAAACATCAATATTTGCTAAGGCTACTGTCGCTTCTGTTGTTCCACCCAAATTCCCTTTACATGGGCCAACATTTGTTGATGCGGTAATAACATTAATATTGGCACTTTCAAGAATTTTCTTGGGTAGCTCGTATTCGTGGTCTTGATATCCTTCTTGTGCTACTATAAATAAAGCATCCATAGTATATTCACCTCTTAATGTAGTGTATCATGAAAACATGTACAACCATAATTTTCTTTATTCTTTTCCTTTTGACATTCCATAAACTTTTATATATTCTATGTGATTTTTAAACTTTTACATATAAGAGGCCAATGATATGATTACAGAATTTTTAACAATACTTGCCGGCGTTATTGTTATTCTTGCCCTTGCACAGATAATCATTAAAAATTCTATTTCACTTGCCAAACATTATGGTCTTTCAGGTACATTTGTTGGATTAACAATACTTTCTATTGGAACAAGTATTCCGGAGATAATGACACATATTATTGGAAGTATAAATATTGTCCGGCACCCAGAAACAATAAATACGTTATCGGGATTATTAATTGGAACGAATATTGGTTCTGACATATTTCAGCAAAATTTTGTCCTTCCTATTATAGGAATTATAGGAACAATTATTGTTATTCGGAAAAACCTTTTTGTTGAAATGGGTGGGTTAATAGCAGCATCAGTTCTGGTTTGGGTACTTTCTTTAGGAGGACTCCTTACACGTCTTGAGGGACTTATCTTACTCGTTGCATATATTGCATATTTAATTTATCTTAAACAAAGTAATGTTAGTGAGAATATAGGTGCAGAAAATAATCTGAGTAAAAAAGGGATTGTGTGGGCGATATCATTAGTTTCTGTCTGCTTTATCATAATGGGTTTTGTTACTGATAGGGTAGTTGACGCCGCCACGATTATCGTTGAACATCTTTCTATAAGTGCATCTTTTTTTGGTATTATTATGTTAGGGGTTGCAAGCGCACTGCCAGAACTGACAACGTCTTTTATTGCTATCATGAAAGGAAAGAAAGAGTTATCTGCAGGTATTTTAATTGGAAGCAACATTACAAACCCTTTATTTGGTATTGGTATTGGGGCATTGATATCAACATACAAAGTTCCTAACGTTGCTGTCTTTTACGATTTGCCGGTAAAAATAATAACTGCGTTTCTTTTACTCTATTTCCTTCTCCGAAATGAAAAACTGAACAAGTGGGAAGCAGTTGTCCTTATTACCCTGTTCATAGTGTATTTGATTGTACGACAAATATATTTCCCAGTAGATTTTTAGAGTTTAAACTAGACCTAATTTTCGCAACGAAGAATCAATATTCCTTTTCGTTATTTTTGTTTGCATCCCAAGTTTGACAGTTTGCTAACTATTTCATCCTAAATATCCATTTGACAGTTTGTCAA
>PCYB01000016.1 GCA_002762845.1 Candidatus Woesearchaeota archaeon CG10_big_fil_rev_8_21_14_0_10_36_11 | reverse complement strand
GAAGTATGATAGAAATTTTGTACGCTTTTCTCAAAGCGAGATTTTGGCTAATGCCAAATGTCTATTGCTCATAACTTTACACTGCCGTATTAATTATGAAGTTTGAGTGGATAGATCAAATGAAAAATAATCATACGTCCAGATTAACAACTTCTTTTGCATGCTTCTCAATGAACTCTCGCCGTGGTTCTACTTCGTCTCCCATCAGAACAGTAAACATTTTATCAGCGGCAACAGCATCTTCAACAGTAACTTGTTTTAATGAACGCGATTCGGGATCCATTGTTGTTCCCCAAAGTTGTGTAGGATTCATTTCCCCTAACCCTTTATATCGTTGAATAATAACCGGATCACCCATTTCAGCGACACATTTTTCTTTCTCAGCATCACTATAGACGTACCGCGCACGTTTTCCTTTCTGTATTCTATACAGCGGCGGCATGGCAACATAAATGTATCCTGCTTCAACAAGTGGTTTCATGTATCGATAGAAGAAAGTTAACAATAAAGTCATAATGTGAGAACCATCAACATCTGCATCTGTCATGACAATAATTTTATGATAACGCAACTTTTCAGCATTAAACTCTTCACCAATATGTGTTCCCAACGCCGTAATCATTGCAGTAATTTCCTTATTTTCCATCATCTTGTGAAGTCGCGCTTTTTCTACGTTGAGAATCTTTCCTCGTAATGGTAAGATTGCTTGAAACTCTCTATTTCGTCCTTGTTTTGCACTTCCACCAGCCGAATCCCCTTCAACGATAAACAACTCGCACTTTGAAGGATCTCTGTTAGAACAATCTGCAAGCTTTCCTGGTAAACCAGAACCTTCCAATGCACTTTTTCGTCGCGTTAACTCGCGCGCTTTCCGTGCAGCTTCCCGTGCTCTAGCAGCATCAAGACATTTTCCAACAACTGCCTTCCCAGAAGAGGGATGTTCACCAAAATATGTTGTCAATTCGTCATGAACCAGGGAACTAACAATACCAAAAACATCACTATTGCCCAACTTTGTTTTTGTTTGACCTTCAAATAATGGTTCGGGAACTTTAACAGAAATAACGGCAGTAAGTCCTTCTTTTACATCATCACCGCTCAACTTAATCTCTTTTCCATTGCTTAACTGTTTAACAATAGTGTTAAGAACCCGTGTAAGTGCAGTCTTAAAACCAGATAAATGTGTTCCACCTTCGATAGTATTGATATTATTTACAAAAGAGAATACATTCTCACGATAACTTGCATTGTACCTAAGAGATACTTCAACTATAACTCCGTTTTTATCCTTTTCAAAATAAATAGTTTCGTGAAGTGGTTGTTTATTTTCGTCTACATACTCAACAAATTCTTTAATACCACCCTCGTACTTGAATAAGTCTTTTTTGTTTTCTTCACGTTCGTCAAGAAGGTTTATTTCAATACTTTTATTGAGGAATGCCAATTCCCGAAGACGTTTCGCAAGGACATCGTAATGATATTCAACCAATTGAAAAATCTCTTGGTCAGGTAGAAATGTTACTGTTGTTCCTGTTTCAGCTGTATCGCCCACTACTTCTAATTCTGTTACTGGTTTACCACGGGAATATTTTTGACGATGAACCTTGCCCTCCCTTTTAACTGTAACTTCTAACATAACAGAAAGTGCATTCACAACGCTTACACCAACACCGTGCAAACCGCCAGAAACTTTATATGAATCTTTATCAAACTTTCCACCTGCATGAAGTTTTGTCAGTGCAACCTGCAGCGCAGACATGTTAAACTTTGGATGAATCTCGACAGGGATTCCACGACCGTTATCAATAACCGTAATCGAATTATTTTCATGAATAATAACAGTGATTTTTGTACAGTACCCTGCAAGGGCTTCGTCAATAGAATTGTCAACAACCTCATACACAAGCTGATGAAGTCCACGGATAGATGTGTCTCCGATGTACATTCCAGGTCGTTTTCGTACTGCTTCGAGACCTTCAAGTACAGTAATCTGAGCTGCTCCATACGTAGGTTTTTGCACCGGTTTTTGTTCTTGGTTTGTATCCATTTTCAGACATATAATATAATTCTTGTTCATACTCTTTTATTGACGATAAATCGATATTAAGAAGAGGTTTTGATGGTTTATAAATGTATCGAAAATAGTAAAAAAAATTAGATGTCATCAACACGCCAATGCGGCCTAACTTCAATATCGCCAGATTCGTCTTTTCGTAGAAAACCTTCCCATGCAATCATTGCACCCTGATCTCCTGCTAAATCCATAGGAACTTTATAGAACGTTGCACCCCTCTCTTTACACATAATATTTAACATTTCACAGAACCGTTTATTTGCACCGACACCACCAACGAGCAATAACTCTTTTTTCCCCGTATGTGCCATTGCGCGCTCAACAACTTCTGTTAGCATCGCAAAACACGTTTCCTGGACAGAAAAACAAAGGTCTTCTTTTGTCATTTTTTTCTGTTCAAATAATTGTTGTGCTCTTGTAAGAATTCCTGAAAATGAAACGTCCATCCCTTTCACGACGTACGGGAGCTCAACATAAGTACCATTTTTTGCCAGTTTTTCAAGTTCCGGACCTGCAGGAAAACCAAGACCAATAATTCTTCCAAACTTGTCAAGCATGTTACCTAATCCAATATCCAGTGTCTCACCAAGAACACGATATTTGCCATCTTCAAAAACAATAATTTGTGTATTGACACCAGACACGTAAAGATAGCAAGGATTCTGAAGAGCATTATAGACTTTTCCGATACTAAGATGAGCAGCACAATGGTTCACACCAATCAACGTTTTACGATATTTCTGTGCCCATTCTTTTGCTTTATGATATCCTGCCCATAAACAGGGATCTAAACCGGGACCAGCAGAATACGCAATAAAATCAACATCATTCCAATCAACTTTTGCGTTGTCCAATGCGTTCAGAAGCACTTTTTCAGCAACAGTATTGTGATGGACAACAACCTTGTCTGGAATCATTCCTGCAGCATCAGAGGTATAACTATCTGTCACGTTCGAAAGAATTTTTCCTGTATCTGTTACGATACCTACACCAAATGTATGGGCAGTTGATTCTATTCCGAGAATATTCATAAAATAACGATATTCAATGATTATTTAAAAAATTTTTGAAAAATTCTACTTACTTGATGCTGCCTGTCTTTCAAGATCTCTTTTCTTTGCAACGGCATTACTCTTTCCACTTGAACTGTACGCGTTCATAATCTCTTCTGCAAGTGCATTTTCAATCTTGGTTTTCTTGTTAAACGATTTTACATATGCGCCCTGGACCATGTACCGTAGTGCAATATCAATACGACGTTGTGGAGCAACATCAACAGCTTTTGGATATCGTGCACCACCATATTCTATCGCAATAACTTCTTCACGCGGAGCAGCATTTTCAACCGCTTTTACAAGAATAGCAAGAGGATTTTGTTTAAGTTTAATTTCAGCTTTTGCAAGTGCGTTCTCAACAACTTTTAACACTTTACTTTTCTTTCCCGTATTATGGCCAGAACTCATAAAATGCTTCTTTCTTTTATGACCAGAACTCATCAATTTTGATGCTAACCGTTCAACAATAAACGTATACGATTTATGAAACCGATTACCAGCATATCGGGCGCCAGTTTTAGGAACAATCTTTGGCGCCAGTGTCATATACTTTTGTAATCCTGCATCCTCTACGTTGACTCCCTCAGAACTCCAACGATTGAAAAACTTTATATCGCTCATCGTCTTGCTTTCTCCAGTTTACCGCCCAATAATGCTGCGAGGCTTTGATCATTTACTTTAATAACTTGCCACCGAACTCCAGGAATGTCGCCTTTTGCACGACCCATTTTTCCACCGATACATTCAACAATAACTTCATCGTGTTCATTAATTAATTTCTGGGCACCGTCACCAGGCATAAATGCAGTAATTTGTTTTCCATTCTTTACAAGCTGGACACGTGCACATTTCCTCATTGCAGAGTTTGGTTGCTTTGCTTCAATTTGAATCTTTTCAAGAACAATTGCTTTTGATTGGGATGAACCGGCAAGAGGGTCGAATTTCTTCTTAAGTTTAGTTTTATTTTCTAGCTTAAACTGTTTTCTTCGTGCTTGCAACTTTTTTGCTGCACCCAATCCGCGTGATTTGTTTCCCATAGTTACATAACCTTAACATCAACGTTAAAAAAGCGTTTTACCGCCCTATTTATGATTTGTAAATTCTTTCCGTCGCGACCTATTAATAAACTTTTTGTTTTTTTATGTGAATCTCGAATAAATACGGTGTTGTCTTCCTGAACAATTTCTTCTGCGGTAATTGGATAAATAACACTTCTCACAAAATGAATAATGTCATCTCTATACTCAATAACTTTCACCCTTTTATCCATTTTCAGTTGGATCTTTTTAATATTCTCGCCGCCTTTACCTACCGCTTTTCCTATAGTACCAGGAGCAACGATAAAATAAAGCATGTCAGAATCTTGAAAACAATCTTTAACTTTAACTCCGGTTATCCGCTCAAATAAAGAAGATATTCCCACTGCATCTGGATCAAGTTTAAGCCGTCCCAATTTACTCTCCAAAGATTCCTAACACAGAAACAAAGAAGTTTTTCTTACAAAGAACACCAAGTTCTTCATTTGTCATAGTAAGTTCAACAAGTTCAACATTTCCCAACCAAGCATAGTGTTGAATATCGTTCTTTACATTTTCAGGACAATTCTTCGCAACAAATACTTTACGTATTGTTCCTTTCTTCAATCCTTTGATAACACTTTCAGCTCCAAAATGTACTTTTGCGTCCTGTAAGTACTTTTTTATTTCTTTTGTTTGTTCATCAACGTCTTTCTTTGCCATACAATTTTCACCATTATTTCATCTTTGTTACTAAACCAGGTAGTCCCGTTCCCAGTGGAACCGGCTGATTGATCATTACGTTCTCGACAACCGAGGTTAGATTGTCAATTTCACCTTCTAATGCAGCATTAATCAGATGTTTAATTGGAGTTTCGAATGATGCTCTTGCTAAAACACTCGCTTTTTCACTTACAACGCCATACCGCGTGATTCCTTTAACATTTCCATTTGTTGTCATTAAATCTGCTACTAACATAATGTGCCGAACGTCAATATTTAAACCCTGTGCTTCAATAACTTTGTATACTTCATTGATTATTGCGTGTCGTGCAGCTTCAACGCCCAGAACTTTATATACTTCGTGGACGTCGTTACTTAACGTCCTTGTTGCGTCAACCTCTGGTAAGTCTAAAATATCTTTTAAATTGTTTCCAGACGTTAACACAATATATTCTTCACCACGTTTTACAGGAAGAACTTGTAGTATTCCTTTTATTCCTTTTACTTTTACAACACGAATCTTTTCTTTAAGATTGTATAACTCTTTAATTTCACCTGCTTTACCTTTCTGCGTGAACAAAATACTTCCCTCAGTACTTTCAATCGAAAATCCTTTTGCTTTTAGTTTCACACATTTGATAAGATCTTTTTCAGACAAATCATGATCAGCAAGAATATCTTTATCTAATGTAATACGTAATGTTTGGTCAAATATGTTCAAAGCGAACTCAACAACGAACTCATCAAACAATGTCTCTTTAATGCTTGTTGCAAATTTTCGAATAGTGTCCATGTTTGTATTATGCGGTTTATTCAGGAAAACTTCCATCATAGGCGTCTTAAGAGTTTTTTGTGCATCAAATATCTCGATGATTCGCGGAAGGCCCGTCGTAACGTTCATCTCAGCGACCCCGGCAAAATGAAATGTGTTTAGTGTCATCTGTGTACCAGGTTCACCAATACTTTCAGCACTTACAATGCCAACACTTTCTCCAGGATTTACCCGTGCGGCATTATACGCGGCAACAGTTTCGTCCATGATTTGTGTTGCATTAGATTTTGATATTGTACTTGGGAGAGAATTCTCTACCTCTTCTAACACTGACATTGGAAGGACATCTTTGTATCCAGAAATTACTTTTTGTATTTCGTCAGATTTCATTGTGTCACCCCAATGACGTGTTGCACTATCTTCTTCACGTCAACAACGCCGCCTTTTGTCTTTGCAACATCTAATCCGTCTTCGCCATACATAAGTTGAATTATTTTACTGCTCGCATCTCGTACCGTACCATCATATTCAACTTTAAGATCCTGCATAGCGTTTGAAAGTCTTCTATATAAATATCCAGATTTAGGTGTACGAAGTGCAGTATCCATTAATGCATCACGCCCAACCATCGCACCAAAGAAAAATTCGTGTGGTACAAGGCCAGACTTAAAATTGTTACGAATGAAACCACGAGCCATAGGAGACAAGTCGTTTTCTTTGAAATACGATAACGTCCTATCTTTGAACCCTTTTTCAATTCGTTTTCCACGGAGTGCTACTTGACCAAATATTGCGGACATTTGTGCAATGTTCAATGGATTTCCTCGTGAACCGCACCGAGCCATTGTTAATGCTGTACTATTAACTACTTGTCTCATTGCTATATCTGCACTTTTATTTCGTGCACGATTTAATGCTTCCATGATTTTAACTTCAAGCGTTTCCTGAACTGTTCTTCCAGGCAAGGATTCTAACTTTCCTGCATAAAACTGGTCGATAAACCGAACAACTTCATCTTCTGACTTTTGAATTATGTTTTGAATTTCTTCTTTTGTTTCTGCTGGCAAGTCCATGTCTCGTACTCCAATTGAAAAACCGCGTCGTGCAAGAACAACAATTCCCAACTTAGATATTTTTCCCAGTAAAGTAGCAGTATATGATGGACCGTATGTTTCATAGATATTTCGTAACATCAATCCAGATTCTTGACCAAGATTTGATTTGTCCATGAGTCCTGTTTTTAAATGTCCATTAACAATTTTAACTTCATTTCCACTTTTATCTTTCCCGATAAAATTAAAGTCTTCTGGGAGTAACATGGAAAATACTTCCTTTCCGTCAATTTTGTCTTTATGTGGGAGACGAGAAAAGTCAGTAACTCCACAATTGTACAACAAGTCGGCTGCTTCATTCCGTGTTAAGACAAGTTCTTTTGTTAATAAATAGTTTCCAGTGATGGCATCGTGAATACATCCAACAACACTTAATCCATACCTTGGCGATATAAGCTGAGTTTCAACGAGCATAAGGACTTGTGCTTCTGCACGAGCCTCTTCTGTTTGAGGAATGTGAAGGTTCATCTCATCACCGTCAAAATCTGCGTTGTACGGATTACATACTGCGGGATTTAAACGGAACGTTCTTCCTGGAAGAATTTTTACTTTATGACACATCATACTCATCCTATGCAAACTTGGCTGTCTGTTAAATAATGCAATGTCTCCCGCAATAAGATGCCGTTCAACAACATATCCTGTATCTAACTCTTCAAGGATCTCATCTTTTGTTTCTTCCGTAATTGTCTTTCGTTTTCCATCAGATTTGATAATGTAATTCGCACCGGGATATTTCTTTGCGCCATTTACAATATATTTCTTAAGATATTCTTTATTCCATGGCGTTACCCGTTCAGGAACAGTTAACCTCATTGCCATGACAAGAGGAACACCAACTTCATTCAAATCAATTAATGGATCTGGACTTATAACCGTTCTTGCTGAGAAATCAGTTCTCTTTCCTGCAAGATTATGACGAATCCTTCCGTCTTTACTACTTAATCTACTTGCAATAGTCTTAAGGACCTGTCCGCCGCGATGCCGTGCAGGTGGTAACTGAGGAACAGAATTGTCAAAAAATGTTGTAATGTGATACTGTAATAAATCCCACAAATCTTCAATGATAACTTCCGGTGCACCAGCATTAATGTTTTCAAACAGACGTTGGTTTATCCTGACGATATCGCCTAACTTATGTGTAAGGTCGTCTTCACTTCTCTCACCAGATTCAAGCGTAATACTTGGACGCATCGTCACAGGTGGTATTTGAAGGATTGTAAGAACTAACCATTCAGGCCTAAATTCGTTTTCTTTAAATCCAAACACAGACAAGTCTTCTTGTGGAATCTTTTCCAAACGCGCACGAACTTCAATAGGACTCAAACGAACATCATTTTCATAAAAGTTGTACGGCTTTTCAAGTTTGATTTTTTCTTGTTTTGCAGAACAGTGCGGACATTTCTCTTTCAGTTTGTATTTGCCAACAATTTCTTTAATCTTTCGTCGACGAGATTCAAAACCCTCCTCTTCCTGAACTTTGTTAAGCAAGGACATGTACCGTTTAAGACTCTCATCAGGAATTAAAACACGAGCACAAGATTTACATGTTGATTTAAGAAGATCAAACACATGACGTACAAACTTTACATGGATAACCGGTCGAGCAAGTTCAATGTATCCAAAATGACCAGGACACTCTTTCAACTTCTGGCCGCACGTTTTACATCGTAAACCAGGATCAATAACTCCCAAACGAAGGTCCATAAGACCACCATCAACCGGGTACCCTTCTCGATCATAAAGTTCTGGTGTAACAACTTTCGCTGACGCAACATCAATTACTTGTTTCGGCGAAAAAAAGCCAAAATTGATACTAATTATTTTTTTGTGTACGTTATGATTCATTGTAATTTACCTTTTGTTGTGTTGTTGTGTTATTGTGTATCATTAATATTTGTTGTTTAAGACCAACTTAGCATAAATGCCAAGGCTTCGAACTTCATCCAACATTAACTTAAACGCATAACTCATTTCAATGTTAGATATGTCAGAGTTTTCTCCATACATTGGTGAGATAGCTTTTCCATTACGACGGAAGTCATAATATCCCATCAGACCAGATTTTTCACAGATGGGAACAATAACTTTATCTGCGTCAAACCGTTCTTTTAACAATAATGAAGCGCCGTGAGCGATAAGTGTATCTTTTTCCATTTCTCCTAATCTAAGACCGCCCTCTTTCGCTTTTCCTTCTGTTGGCTGTCGTGTTAAAAGTTGAATTGGACCCCGTGCACGAGCTTGAATTTTGTTTGCAACCATATGGCGCAATCGAAGATAATACATACTACCAACATAAATTTGTACAAGCATCTGTCGACCAGTTCTTCCATCATGGAAGACTTCTGTCCCATCTTCTCTGAAACCTAATGTTAACAATTCTTTTCGTAATGATTCTTCTGATTCAGATTCAAACAAAGTTCCGTCAACGTACCTGCCACCTAATGCACCCACTTTACCACCAAGAAGTTCAATAAGGTGTGATATTGTCATCCGAGATGAGATACCGTGCGGAGTAAAAATTAAGTCGGGAACGATACCTGAAACAGAAAATGGAATATCTTGTTGAGGAACTAAAACGCCAGTTACACCTTTTTGTCCATGTCGTGACGTGAATTTATCGCCTATCTCCGGAATACGTTCTTCTCGCAGACGTACCTGCACAAGCCGGTTTCCTTCCTCGTTTTCTGTAACAACAACAAAATCAGCAACGCCACGTTCGCCATGCTTAAGAGATATAGAACTTTCACGACGGATAGCCGCAGAAAGATTATATTCATCCATACTGCTTAGGAACCGCGGAGGAGACGTTCGACCAATGACAACGTCACCCTCTGAAAGTTTTGCTTCAGGATACACAAGACCATCACCTTCAAGCAAACTGTAATCCTTTTCGCTTTTGTATCCTTTAACATCTTTATCAGGAACAGAAATCTCGTCAATAAGACCACCGGAATATCGTAACTCTTCTGCGCTTACTGGAGTATAATATGTACTTCGTGCTAACCCACGTTCAACAGATGATTTGTTTAATATGACACCATCTTCCATGTTATACCCATCATAACACATAACAGCAACAACCATATTCTGGCCGGAAGGATGGTCACCATACCCTGAAACGTCATGAACGCGTGTTCTAACAAGTGGCGCCTGTGAATAATGAAGAATATTAGCATCCATATCCATCCGCAATGAATAGTTAGACGCATAGAAACCAAGTGCTTGCTTCTGGTTCTTACTTCCAATAATAAGTCTTTGCGATGGCATGAAATTACCAAACGGTACTAATGATGCGGTAACGCCGCTAATTGAACCAGGCGTTACTTCCATATGAGTATGGTCTTCAGTTATGTGGTCTTCATCCCATGCAACAAGAGCATTTTCTTCCTCTGCAGCATCAAGATATTCAATAACTCCCTGACGAACCAAGTCAAACCATGTAATCTCACTATCTTTAAGTTGTTCAAGATGTTTTACTGTCAATAATGATTTTCCGTCTCGTACAATGATAAGTGGCCGACGCGCCCTTCCTTCATCAGCGAAAAGACGTACTTCTTGTGCAGCAATATCGTGATATACATTAACATCTAATGGGAACGTTCCTTTTCTTCGAAGATCTTTTATGTCGTTAACAAAAGCTGTAGGTTCGTCAACAGTTCCAACGAATTTTGCATTTATGTATACGTCTGCCATTATATATTTCCTTTATTTAAGGCCCAATCCTTGAATCTTATCAAAGACATCTTTTTCCTCAACATTTTGTGAAAGTGAACATAACATTGCAAGATTTTTTCGCAATCCAATATTTGTACCCTCTGGTGTTTCGATGGGACACAGCCTTCCTAAATGTGTACAATGTAATGCACGCGCTTCAAAATTTTCCTGTGAACTTGATAGTGGACTTACAACACGTTGAAGGTGAGAAACCATCGCTAAGAAATTTGATCGGTCCATTCGTTGTGAGATACCTTGTCTGCCACCAACCCATTCGCCAGTTGCCATAGAAGAATAAATTCGTGATGTCAACAACTTATCCCGAATAATGACTCGGATTGATGGTAACTTTCCTCGCTTAATAATTCTTTGGAAGTTGTATAATATATCACCAACGAGAACTTTAAAATTTGTTCGGAACAAGTCTAAAAGCAAATCGCCACTCAATCTTATCCTTTTATTCATATAATGATCCTTATCGTCGTACGGTCGAACCCCGTTACTCACATCAATAAACTTTTTAAGCATCTTACAAATGTTACGCGCTTTCACAAGCCGTTCATTCGACTCAACGCTAATGTTCGGAAGAAGGTACTTATCTAATATTTCCTTCGTCCGTTCCATCCTGATTTCTTTTGACTGACCAGCACCGATACGTCGCGCGATATAATCAATTGCATCGTCCTGTGTCTTAATGTCAACAAACTCAAACAAATTAAGAATAATTTCTTCATAATTTTTTTCCGTTGAAATAGCTTTCATGATATCTTCATCTTTGACTAAACCTAATGCTTTAAGAACAATAATAGAAGGCATAAGTTTCACACGCGTGAACGTCATATAATAAATTCCATCTTTCTTGCGCTCAAATAAATGAGGAATTTTGTATGATCCTTTCGCAGCAAAGAACCGGCCGGTGATTTCTTTATGAGTCCCTGTCAGCTCCACAACAAAATTATTCGCAGAAAGGTCTTCAACGTTAACAATAACTCTCTCAGTCCCATTAATGATAAAGTATCCTCCTGGATCTGTTGCATCTTCACCACGTTTTACCAAATCTTCAGTGCTCAAACCATTAAGATTACAAAATTTACTTTTTAACATAATAGGAATCTTTCCAATTTCAGCAACAAAATTTTCACGCTGTACATCATTAATGTATGTACTTACTTCAAGATAAATCGGTGCATGATACGAAATTTTTCGTAGCCGCGCTTCTATTGGATAAATTGGCCTTTTACTACCATCAGCTTCTGTGATTTCAGGTTTACCAACAGTAATCCGACCGAAACGAATTTTAAATTTCTCAATGTTGTGTGGAATAATTGTTGGTTCGGCTTCTTTGTTCTCTTCAATAACTTCCTGAAGACCTTTCTCAATAAAAGAATTAAATGATTGGATGGTACTATCTACAAACCTTTTCTCTTCAAAATACTTTTTGATTAAAATTGATTTGTCAAGATTACTCATCGATAACCACCCTATAGAATGGAACGATGCCAGCAGTTTTGCTTTGTCGTTCTATTTTAATAATGTCTCCAGCTTTTGCGCTAAGTTTAGAAATTGCAGGATCTTCTTTAAAGATTTTTGGCAACTGTGTCGGAACAATATTGTATGTGCCACATATCTTTTCTTTCTCAGAATCACTAACTTTTGTATGTTTCGGTACAAGTATGTGTTTTGAAATGTCAGCAGTCATTTTTGGTATGGGGAAATATGGTGGGCCGGACGAGACTTTCACGCGATTACATTAAACGCGACTCGTAACATGTAACCTGCATTTGAACTCGCGACCGCCTGATATCTTCCTGACGGATAAAAGTCAGGCGCTCTACCAAGCTAAGCTACCGGCCCTTGAGCATTAAGCGCCCTGGCCGGGACGTTCATCGCATGCCGAGTTTCGCTTTCTGCACTACGTTTTGAACCCGGGTCGAAGCCTTTCTGTGCATTTCTGCACGACAGGGCTTCATGCTAGGCCGAGCTACACTACCAGGGCACTTTTTTTACGGCAGCGAAACATCTAAACCTAGTTTAATATTCGTAGATGTAGAACGTTTACTGCCATTTGAGTGATAAAACTGTGATTTATTTATAAAGCTTGTGGTGCATTAGTCAACGACATAAATATCCTATAAAATTTTGCATAAAAATATGTTCTTTCCAAAATCCCTCCAAAGCCTCTTTCATTAAGTCAA
>PCYB01000009.1 GCA_002762845.1 Candidatus Woesearchaeota archaeon CG10_big_fil_rev_8_21_14_0_10_36_11 | reverse complement strand
AATTTGCTGTTATTGGACTTAAACGATACAAAAACAAAAAAACTAGCAGAAACTATCACGTCAGACACAAGCAGGAAGATATTAAACTATTTAGCAGAGAAAGAGGATACGGAAGCGAACATAGCGACAAAACTACAAATTCCCATTTCTACAATTCATTACCATTTACAGAAATTACAGGAAGCAAAATTGGTTATGGTAGAAGAGTTCCATTATAGTCCAAAAGGAAGAGAAGTGAACCATTACAAATTAGCAAACAAGTATATCATTATTGCACCAAGGAAAGTTACAGGATTAAAACAAAAGTTAAAAGGAATTCTTCCTGTCGGAATTATCGTGTTAGGAATAAGTGCGATTATTAAACTTATTACATCAATACAAACGTCAATGTTTGACAGTATGAAAGAAATGGTAATACCCATCGCTGAAGAGATTGTTGCAGATGCGATTATGGTAAGAGACGTCGTTCCTCAAATGGCAACAAGCATTCCTGTTCAACAGCCAGACATAGCATTATGGTTTCTCGTAGGAAGTATTGTAACAATTATTGTATACATTCTCATAATTTTACTAAAAGAAAAAATTAAAAAATAAAGAATTTATCGTCTTTTTCTCACGAACCGAACAATAACCCAAACAAGTAACAAAGCTACTGCATAGGGGATTGCTATAAAGATCAAGCTTAACAAACCGTTAAAACTGTTCACAATATTTCGTATTAATTGTGAGAATTTGACAAGAACAATATTTGCATATGCTGACTGTTCTTCTTGTAACGTTACCGAAACTGTAGAATACTCAACTTGTCGATCTTTGTTCAATAACAAATCTTTAAGATATTTAACACGCCGTTCCTGATCAAATATCCGGTCGTTTAATTCAATCTTTTCCGTAACGGTTGTTGCTTCAACATACATTTGTTTATACCGCAGTAAACGAGCTTCTTCAGCTTCAAGTTCAATTTCTGTTTTTGTATAACTTCCCGTTATATCCTGGCGGTTCTCAGAAAATGATTGAAATTCGCCAATATCTTTCAATTGAGTAATCAGTACGTTATATTTGCTAGTTTCAACCTTGAGTTGATACGTCCCTGTGTAATATGCATTTGTATCTTTCCCATACTTCTGTACATTTTCATTCAAGATGAAAGAATCTGTGGATGTGACGAACGATTTAAGTTTTGCCTGTGCATCATAAAACGTTCCACGATTAACTTCGCTGCTTAGATACGCTGTTTGTGTTATTTTACGTTCCTCAACATCAGGTGCGAAACTATCATCGTAATACACACCACCACGGATTGCTTGAGCAGCCATCATTTCGGGTTCTACCATCCCATCGAACGATTTTGCAAATCCAACTGATGTTGACCCAGAAAAGAGTGGTATTGCTACTATAATAAGCAAAACTACTGCCAATAACCAATTTTCTTTTACTTTTTTTACTTGTTCATGTATTCCCATAAGTATCATCTCCGTACATTTATACTATCTAAGAAAGAAAGGCAAGTATATAAACGTTACAAAGAGTTTGAATTGAGTTGAAGTTACTAGTTACAATAATTTAATTGGAAATGAATAATTTTATATCTTAACTCTAATTTCTGCACATATGCAAATAAAAGTAGTGGTTGTTTTAATTGTTGTTTCGCTTTTTTTAGTTAGTTGTGTACAAGAAATGTCGGAAGAACAGTTAGAAGAAGAATTAAACCACCTTTCAGATGAAGAGTTAAAATTGGTGATTCAAGAAGCTAATATTTCAAACGAGAATGTTGTTGGAGAGGCACAAAAATTATTCTTTCAAAAGTATAATGCTCAACCAGAAATTGTTTTAAGAGTTGTTCGAAAAATAGAACTAAAAATGTTGCAGAACAATGTTGTTGGTTCTACAAGATTTTTAAACGGATGTCACATTCAAATAAATGATAAAGATGTCAAATTGGGAAATTCTCTTGCAAATTGTGAGGACATTTTTATTGCTAACTCTTTTGTTGGAAAGAGTGATTTTTATAAGCTTCTTAATCATCTCGGATACATAGGTTTTACTCAAGAAGAAATACTTAACATAAATAACAAGATAACAATTTACTACAAAAATGATGAAGAAATAAACTCTTTTGTAAATATAGAAAATGATTTTGTCACGACGTCTTGTCAAGAAACAAATTATTTTGGGTTTAAATTATATTGCTTTAATGGGGTTAATACGTCAACAATTCAAAAAGAAAATAATTTGAAGCAAATTATTACATATTTTACATTCCTATTGTACACAAGTAATAATGGCCATTACAATGAATTAATAGAAGAATCAACGTCACCATATCGTTTCATTCTATCAAATAATATTCGTTATTATGATGCGTCTCTTCCAGAAGCATATAGTGAGACTTTAGCAAGTACTAACTGCAGGGATTCTGAAGGGGCAGCAAATTACCAAGATAAAAATGGATTAAGTTTTGTGTTTGTTTGTGATAAATTACTGGAAGAAGAGCCGAGTGGTTTTATGAAAATAAAATATGCTGCAATACTGTATCATGAAGCAAATCACAAATATCAACAAGGCCACATGTATAGCCATAATGAAGACCATATGGGTCTAGATATGAATGAATTAGAAGTAATACTTTACCTTTCTGAAGCGATGATTTGATGCATAAACAGAAGCGGGTTCTGCTTCTGTAGTCTTGCTGTTTCTACAACAG
>PCYB01000015.1:1100-14218 GCA_002762845.1 Candidatus Woesearchaeota archaeon CG10_big_fil_rev_8_21_14_0_10_36_11 | reverse complement strand
ACTTGGGATCTATAGATGTGTAAGAATATCTCTCTTGCAGTACTGTCTCTAATTCTTTCATAATAGTAGTCTTTCCGGAACTAGAAGTTCCATTGAGAAACACTATTGTGCCATAATTGTCTTGAGTCATATGAATCTGTTTCATTTAGTCTTTTATAAACTTTATTCAAAATACCACCAATAAGTAACAAACAACCGAAAGATTTATATAAAAACACCACTTCTAAGTAACAAACACACCTCAAAACCACCTCTTTTGCCTCAGTGGATCGTGCGTGCAAACGCATGGCCTGCTGAGGTTTTTTTATAATTTTCAAAAGCAAATTTTTCTTATTTTCTTTGATAACGTTCTTTTTTCGCCATAATTCAAGAAAATACATTTTTTAACCACAATATTTATAAAGGAGAAACAAGGCTAATGTTTAGCCCGTCACGAGAGTACCTGTGGGAGCTTACGGCATAGCCAAGCCTTGAACTCAGGGGTTAGTGCCACGGGCTTCATAATCAACGAAAGAGTCACATTACGTTCACATTCAATCATATACATTACATTTTGATTTAAACAACATTGGGTTGTCATGTGTCGTTCTGTCACCTTTACTACAAACAAAGAACATAGTATGCTTACGTTACCATCACACCATCACCATTGTACACAAACATCGGGTAGATGTGAAAAGTTTCAGTAAACACACTATTTCTTCAAAGCGAGGTAATATAAAAATGGCAAAAATAAGTCCCGTTGCGGCAAAGTATATTATTCATTCAACTATTAACATTGAAGGTGTTGTTGATAGACCAGACGTTATCGGTGCAATATTCGGTCAAACAGAAGGATTGTTAGGTAATGATCTTGAACTTAGGGAATTACAACGAAGTGGAAGGATTGGAAGAATCGAAGTTAATGTTAATACCAGTTCTGGAAAAACAAACGGTGAAATTATTATTCCAAGTTCTTTAGATAAAACTGAAACAGCAATCGTGGCTGCTGCGCTTGAAATCATTCAGCGTATAGGGCCATGTAACGCAAAACTTGAAGTTAATAGCATAGAAGACGTGCGAACAAGTAAGCGACAATTTGTTATCGAGAGAGCAAAAGAATTGCTACAACATCTTACAAATACAACACTTCCAGATTCGCAAGAGTTAGCGGATGAAGTGTCTCAATCTGTTCGTATGATGGAAGTCGTTGATTACGGCCGTGAAAAACTTGCCGCTGGTCCTTCTGTTGAAGAGTCTGAGGATATTATCATTGTTGAAGGACGTGCTGACGTGTTAACATTGTTAAAACACGGTTTTAAGAACGCTATTGCAATGAACGGGACATCGTGTCCACAAACAATTAAAGACCTTTCACGAAGGAAATCAACCACAGTTTTTGTCGATGGTGACCGTGGTGGAAACTTAATCATACGAGAATTGTTAAGCGTTGCAGATATTGATTCTGTATGTAAAGCTCCCGATGGAAAAGAAGTTGAAGAATTAACAAAAAAGGAAATTCATAAAGCGTTACGTGGGAAAATTACTGCTGAACAAGCAAAGCTTGAACTTGGCGTTGATGATAATGGGGCATTGAAAGATGGTCCTGTTGAGTTAAGTAGAAATTATACAAGACCTCAACAAAACTCAAACCAGCGTCGAAATGGTTCTCCCGTGCGGCCAAATGTTCGGCCGATGAATCCTTCAAGAAATGGTAATAATATCAATAATAACGTTCAATCTTCACCGCCTCGACCATCACAACAAGGGAAGAGACTTGCGAACGATGAAAAAAAAGTTCTTAAACAAACAATGGAAGACCTTTTTGGTACACGCGGCGCATGTATCTTTGATCAAAAACTTAATGTTCTTGGAAAAGTTCCATTAAGTGAATTAGGAAGTACAATAAAAAGTCTTAATGGTGGAGTGTATACTCTTGCACTTGATGGTACGGTTGATCTCGATCTGGTTCGACTTGCAGAGAAAGTTGGTGTTACGCACATTGTTGGTACATCTTCAAAAGTGAAAGAAGCACAAAAGATTAATATTGTTACAGACGATCAATTGTAGAACGTGATTAACTGAAATTGGTTGGTTGATGTTAAACCAAAAATGGTAACAAGAATTATACCTCGATTTGTTCCTTATGTCGTCGCAGGAGCACTTGCATTAGGTGTCGGTCTTGGATGCAAGAAAGAATCTGATGTGAAAACTGTTTCTAGGGAGAAAACTATTGAGTTCGCATTAGAACAGATTGTTCAATCAGGAGAAACAGACAATTCTGGATTGATCCATTTTACTGAGAAGTCGGGCGAAGTTGTTAATGTTACTATTAAAGATGAATTTGATAATCCTGTTCCTAGTTCTTCAGTCACATTTTTTGATGGAGACGGTTTTAAAACATATACAGTGAAACATCCTAAATTTACTCCCTATTTACATATATTTGCTCATAATAGTGATAAAGAATTGAGATTAACTGCATCTCCATTACAGGTTCATAATTATAATGGTTCAACGAATGAGAACTCAGCGGAAGCTGCTCAAAGATTTGTTGATACACTCAGACTTACAAAAAGACATTATCTTGAATGCATAACTGCAGAAGAAGCCAAGTTTAGGGCAGAGGAAGAACGTAATGTGTTAGATTTCATGAGAAAACTTCCTGGTGTGGGCCAAGTAGTAACATTGACCTTAAACAAAGTACAATCATATTACAAAGTAATGGATAAACTTATTGAATTAAGGATATTACAAGGTGGGGAATGTGCAGCGTTTCAAAAATGGTATATCGTGCCGCCGACGGAGAAGGGAGGTAACTTGCATGCAGCATTATGGTTCTGGGAATGTTTACCATCTATTCCTGCTGAAGTATGTGGTGATGGTATAGACAATGATTGTGATGGGAAAGTAGATACTGATGATAGTAATTGTAGACCTATTACAACATCAAAAAAAGAATCTCATTTAACAATTGAAGAAACAATAAAAAGAATTTTTTCTTGTGAACCCGAAAACTTTGACTTTGCAATACGTCACATTTATTTCCCTCGTTTTCATGAACGATATTCTGGAGATGAACTTGAAAAGATACAAGCTGAATTTGTAAAAGATTACACAGGTTTATCCCACAGAATTACACCTGGTGGTATTCTACTTGACACTACAGAACTTAAAAAGAAATGGCATGATTCTTTCGTTGGGTATGAACTTAATATTTTAGAAGCAATCACTAGGGACGATTGTTACTTTAAGATGGTTGTTGAATCTCAAAGAAAAGTGGAAATTACCCCAGTGATTGTTGGTAATCCTACAATACCTAATGAAGCTTTGGACCAGTTTAAACCGCATTTCAGTACACGAAAAGGTTCCCATTTACAAGAAATTCCGGGTCTTCAATTTGTTCCTTCAACAAGAAGTGTTACTGAAGCTCTGGTTTCATCTGAAATCCATAATGGCCGTGTAACCGAGAATTATAAATATTTTCTTCTCTTTGTTGATTTTAGTAATGGCCAATATTTGTTTCTTGGTGGGCTTCAAATTGATTATGATAGAACAGTTAAATGATTTTTAATGTTATACGTTCTATTTTAATCACCACAACCTTTTTATCCTTCTTTTCTTTCATTGTACGTATGGTGTTTGATGTTATCATTGGAAGGGGTGCGCATGACGTTGAAAAGTATGGAAAAAGAGGGACTATCCTTATAGGAAAGCAGTACGTAAAGATGGGTCAGACAACGTCATTATCTAATCCAGTTTATCTTGATGTTGCCGGTGCACACGTTGTCTTTATTGTGGGTAAAAGGGGCAGTGGCAAATCCTACTCAATGGGTTCTATCGCGGAAGGATTAGCAGACTTACCACCAGAAATCAAACAGAACCTTTCCATTGTTCTTTTGGATACAATGGGTATTTATTGGACTATGAAGTATCCTAATATGCAGGATACTGAGATTCTTACAAAATGGAATTTAACATCAAGGCCGTTAGATGTTAAGATTTATACTCCGTCTGGATTTTATAAAAAATATAAAGAAGAAGGAATTCCAACAGACTTTCCTTTTTCTCTCCGACCGTTAGATGTTGGCCCACATGATTGGTGTGCGGCGTTTACACTTAACCCCAATTCTGCCGAAGGCGTGCTTATTACTCGAATTGTTCAGGATCTTAAAGAAAAAGGAGAAAGTTATTCTTTAGAAGAACTTATCGAAATTGTTCGGCATGATACAGAAAGTGATTCTGTGACAAAGAATATTCTTGTGAACGAGTTTGAAAAAGCAAACGGCTGGAAAATATTTTCCCGTGAGGGAACGCCATTAAAAGATATTGTGTCTGCGGGGCAGGTAACAGTTTTAGACGTCAGTCCGTATGCAACAATGGCATCGGGCTGGGAAATTAAAGCGCTTGTTGTTGGTTTAATCAGCAGGACATTATTCAATCAGCGTATGCTCTCACGAAAAACGGAAGAGTTTAAGTCTGTCGATGCAGCAATGCACTACTTTTCAAAGGACGTTGAAGAAAAACTTTCTGAACCACTTGTATGGCTTGCAATTGATGAAGCACACGAACTTCTTCCAAAAGAGGGTAAAACTGCTGCTACTGATGCATTAGTTACTATTTTACGTGAAGGTCGTCAGCCAGGAATTTCGTTAATTTTAGCATCTCAACAACCGGGAAGAATCAGTACTGATGTTATGACGCAAGCAGACACTGTTATTGCACACAGGTTAACAGCAAAAATGGATACGGATGCTTTAGGACAATTAACACAGAGTTATATGCGTGCAGGGTTAGAACAAGAAATTAATCAGTTACCACGAGTGCAAGGCGCAGCAGTTATTTTTGATGATGCAAATGAACGAGTGTTTCCTATTCAAATGCGTCCACGCTTTACATGGCATGGTGGCGGTTCTCCTATTGCAATCCAAAAAAAGAAAGAGTTTTTTAGTGAAAATTTGAAAAAGTTGTGACTCTTTAAAGTATAATTACTTTCAAAGCATACTTTTTAGATAAACCAATTTTAACCCTACTAAAAGTTTTTATGGGAATTGCCTTTTCTCTTGAGTCAAAAGAAATAATATGATTTGGGGAATTAGGATAAATAGTTAATTCTTGATTATTTTTAACTGTTCCTTGCTGGAAAGTTGGTTGACGATCTTGGTTTGGGTCTTTAATTAAAAAAGAAAACTTGTCATTGGAAAAAGGTTTTCCTCCAGCGTTCCTATACCACGCATTGCTACCGATTGGAGTTGCAATAATCATCCCTGAACAATTAAAACGTTCAGTATGGTTTTGATACAGTACATTTAAATCACTAGACTTGTATGGTTTTCTATTACCAATGTATACATCGTTAAGGGCGTATTTTTTAATGAGTTTATCATTAACCTTAACATAGAGGCGTGGCCATTGCTTATAACGAAACTTCCTTTCTTTCACTTTGCGTAAAGCAGTTTCTAAATGTATATTATTACCAGTAATTAAAGCACCAATACTTCCCTTCTTAGGGTGTGTGTGAGAATTAGAGTTAAAACCTAACAAAGGTAAATTCTCAAAGTATCTGGCTGCTAAAAGAAATGTTCCATCTCCACCACATGTAATAACCAAATCGAACATACCTTTTGTCTTACGGACTTGGTTAGTGGTAATATATTTTACTGGTAGGGATAATTCTTTAACAATTTTCTTAAATTCCTGGATAAAGATATTGTGGTTGGAATGATAAGAAGATAAATTACTTTTAATCTCTTTTGGAATAATAGAATTACTTTTAACTTTATATTTATTATATTCTGTCGTTTTAATGATACAAAGAATGTTGTTGAATGACATTTTATTATTAATAAATTGACATTACCTTTTAATGTTTACTTATTTTGAGTTTAAGATAATGAACCCAACGTGTAACGCCCAAGGTCATGATCATCCCAAGGGAAGTGCTACGTTGGGTATATTACATTAATAATATAGATTATTTAAAAATGTTTGTTGAATAGATTAGTATGCTACTGGAGTAAGGTCTAATCTCTTTGCGAGACCAGGAATTATTCGACGGAGTGCTCTTTTATTTATATGTTGTACCATTGTGCTAGTAACCCTGAAATGATCAGCAACTTCTTGTTGAGTGTACGGAGGCATACTACAATGGAGCATAGTTAAAACTTTTCGTTCACGTGCATCTGACAATCCGCTCACAGCTTCTCTAAATGCTCTAACTCTGATAGATGCTTCCAATGTAGTATAAGGCGTTTCACCGGTTTCATCTTCTTTCTGGTCGCCATATGTACGATTATCATCTTCATTTTCGCTCATCCTGTCATCTGAAGAAATCGTTCCTTGTACAGCCTCACGTAGTCTCTTTAATGCTGCAGGGGATATGTCTGCATCTCCTACAATATCTTCATCAGTCGGTTCTCTGTCATGGTCTACCAGGAATCTTTCCACAAATTTGGTAAGCCTTCTCATTTCTTCATTGGCATGAATCGGAATTCTTACAGTTCCTTTCTGATCGTAAAGTCCCCTTGTTATTGCTTGTTTTATCCAATAAGTAGCATATCCACTGAATTTAAATCCTAACCTGTAATCAAACCTTTCAACGGCTTTCATTAATCCAATATTCCCCTCCTGAATTAAATCTGAAAAATCTAAACCGCGGTTCAAATATTTTCTTGCTATGCTTCCGACTAATCTGATGTTACTATTGACAAACATTTCTTTTGCATCTTCAGACCCCCTTTCAGCATCTTCGAAATCGTAAATATATCCTGCGAGGGTTGCCAAACGACGTACTTCAGGCATATATTCTCTTGCTAAAACTTTTCTTCCACCAACAGTCCTGTGTTTACCAATTCCTTTCAGTTCTTTTTCATCTTCAAATCTGGTAAGAACATCCAACGCCAAACGTACAGTTTCTTCTCTAAAAAATTGTTCTTTCTTTTCGTCATCAAACGAAACGTATCGGGTTAAAAGAGCAGTATATGTCGCTACGTCCCACACTTCTTCATCAGGAAAATCTGTCATCAAATCCTTTTCGTCTAAAGCATAAACTTGTTCTTTAAGAGTAAGGGAATCGTCTGGAAATATTACTTTAGGACTGTATCGATTATCTTTTTTCACTTCTTGCCGTAACGTTTCATGAACCAATACAAGTTTCTCCAAAGCGTGATATGTAGTTTCTTCTCCATTTTCTCTTTGTTTTCTTTGTAATGACTTATACAATTCATGTAAAGGGGCCGGAAATGCTGAAGGATACCATAATGTTAACATAGTAGCAATACCATCAACTATAATGCGCGGTTCTTCTATTTTCCGTGCCAGGTCTACTTCTCTTTCTTTTGTGAGAAGATCATACTTTCCAGCTTCATTCAAGAAGATAGTTACTAAATCTGGTTCATCTTTTCGTGCCATGGGTAATCAACATAATTTTGGTTATTGCATCTATATTAAACATGCATCACCTTAACAAAAACATCATTACAATCACAATCTCATTGCTCGTAAACGTTTCACCCTTGCTTCCATTGGCGGATGAGTACTGAACAAATTTAAAAAGCTTTTGCCTCGAAATGGGTTTGAAATAAACATGTGTGCAGTCGCTTCCGTTGTTCCCATTTTTTTAAATGGATTCTTTGTGATGTTATGATGAATCTTTTCTAACGCGGATGCTAACGAGAACGGGTCTCGTACCAACTTCGCACCGGTTTCGTCAGCAAGAAATTCCCGCGATCGAGAAATTGCCATTTGAATAATTATTGCCATAATCGGCGCAACAATTGCAAGAACTATTAGTTCTAAGACATTGTTATCTCCATCTCTTCCACCGAATCCACCAAAAATGGCCGACCATCGTGCCATCATTGCAACGTACGAAATAACTGCTGCAATAGTTGCAGCAATAGTTGAAATTAAAATGTCTCTATTTTTAATGTGAGAAAGTTCGTGTGCAAGAACTCCTTTCAATTCATTCTTGTTCAGGATACTAACTATTCCTGTAGTAACAGCAACGGCTGCATGTTTTGGGTTTCTTCCTGTTGCAAACGCATTTGCTTGCGAGGTGCTAATAATGTACACTTTTGGCATAGGCAATGTTGCAGAATGACGTACTTCATCAACCATTGAATACAATTCGGAATATTCATTTCTGTCAGCTTCTTTCGCTTTATAAATTTTAAGGACAATCTTATCTGACCACCAGTACGATACAAAATTAATTCCTCCTGCAAAAACTAATGCGATAAACATACCATTTACGCCACCAATAAGGCGGCCAATAAACATTAAGACAAGAGCTAGAAGTGTTAGTAATACAACCGTTTTAACTTGGTTTTGCACCATAATTATATTTTATGTCTTCTTGTTTAAAAATGTTATGATAATATGATGATGACAGCAAATTATATAAACAAAAAAATAATCCTTGGACGTAAGAGGTGATAGATGCATGGTCCTAGAACACGTTTTTCCTGAAAACTGGTTAGAGAAAAAAGGAAGATATTCGTTTCTTTTAGGAGTTGGGTATTCTATAGTTGGGGTACTCCTTGCATCCATCCTTTTTCCAGGCGATCCCGCATTAGTTGCGGTTGCATTCACTTCGTTATTGTTATTACCAGAATTGTACAAGATATTTTCCATAGAAGAACGACAAGAAAGTATAGAACAAAAAGTTTCCTTTCGTTCACTGTGGAAAGCTGACATTGGAGTTGTCCGGATATACATTTTCCTTTTCTTAGGAATCCTTCTTGTTTACTCTATTGGAACAATGGTTATGCCACAGATGCAATCGAATACATTGTTCAGAGAACAGTTAGAAATACGTTTCGGCCAAGGGTTTGCTGGTCAAGCAGTTTCAGGTCAAGCGATCGCTGGTGGCATTTTTTCTAGTAGTTTATTTTATGGTTTGTTAAGTAACAATTTTTTAGTCCTCTTAGCATGTTTTATAATGGCATTGCTCACAGGAGATGGTGCAATATTCTTAATAACATGGAACGCATCCGTTTGGGGAGCGATATTTGGCATAACTGCAAAAAGTGCGGCTCTCTTCTCCGGTCAGAACGCGTTTTATCTATTTGGTCTTATCATGTTAGTTGTATTTCCACACATGATTGTTGAAGCAATTTCATATTTCCTTGCAGCAATTTCGGGCGCTGTCATTTCAAAAGATGTTGTGCTGGAGAAATTTGCATCGCATAGATTCCTGGAAGTGTTTGGATTTAACCTTTATCTGTTATTGTTTGCACTGCTTTTTTTACTCTTAGGCGCAATTATAGAAACGTTCGTTTTGGAACATGTTGGGATATATCAAGAAATTATCAGGATGAGTATGCAGGCTATTAGTTAAGTTCTTGTAATTAATGTTAAAATCTGTCACCGTGTGAGTCTCGTGTGTAAGTGTTATGTGGTGCTATGAGGTTCACATGTATCATAATAATCACACTTCCCCGTTGACCATTTACATAAACCTGTAATTGTTCTGGGATAATCTTTTTTCTGTTCTGTTAGGGATGTATGAGCATGTATCAATTCAATTTCTCGTTTTGCCAATTGTATCAGTTCTTTATCAACATTCATTATCTTAAGTTTATTCCGCAAGAAAAAAATTCCAACTTTGTGCGGCATTTTTCCATGTAACTCTTCATATAATAAAGAATAAATTGCAAGTTGTAATTTTATACTCTCTTTCATTTCAAACTGTGCGTTAGTTTTATAATCAATAATATGTACTTCATCATCAATATGGTGGACCGCATCAATAAAACCTCGAATTGAATGCTTCTCTGACATGAATTTTTGTTCTCGTATCGGTGTGAGTTTATTGAACGCTTCTTGACAAGATATGTTGTGTTTTTCCATTACCTTTCTCATATCATCAATAAAATGGTTCACCCAATTCATGATCATAAGCATAGATTCTTCAAAATAAAACATCTCATTGTCTTTACTAAGATGCAATTCTTTCAGTTTTGGTTCGTACTGTTTCCAATAATGGAGAGCTAACGTCTGAATAATCTCTTTACATTTTAATGGGTAGTTTTCCTCTGTAAAGCCTGTTGTATCAACGTCATAAAAATTTTCTAAAACGGAATGTACCATGTTACCGCGCACTTGATGGATGTTTGGAACGCTGGGAAGTTTCTCAATATAACTGTAATAATATTTTCGTTTACACTGTTTAAACGTGTTAATAGATGACGGTGATTCAACTCTTTTTACCATATACCTTTTACCATTTCTCTTTTTTTAAGAAGGGAAAGCTTTCTCTTTATATGTTTTTCCAAGATGGAAACATTGTACAAACTTTTATAAAGAGTGTCTTGATTTTATGATAACAATGACAAAACCATCACAACCCGAAGAACCGACACTTATTCGTGTGAGAATTCCACGAGAGAAAGAAGTGCTTGGTATCGTGAAACAGCGGCTTGGTGGAAGCAGGATGCGGGTTTTTTGTTTAGATGGGCGTGAACGAATATGTCGAATTCCTGGAAGATTACGTCGTGCATTATGGGTGCGGGAAGATGATGTTGTGGTTATTGAACCATGGGAATTAGGTGGTAACGACAAAGGCGACATTATCCACAAATATCGTAGTAAAGCAGAAGTCGCGTTCCTTCGTAGGAAAGGATATTTGAAAAATATTGAAGACGAATTCTAATAGTCATGTTTTGGAATAACTACTCGGAGATAGAAATACTTATATATTGTTTTTTGTTGTTTCTTTTCTATGTCAAGCACAAAAAGTAAAGCGAAATTATTTTTTTATGCAATACTTTTGGTAATTCTTCTTTTTGGTTTTTTAAGCGTCTTTATCCCCTTTTCAGGTACAATGTTTACATTAGAACTTGTAGGTTTCGTTGCTTTGGTAGTACTTGGTTTTGCTGGATTTGTAGGATATTCCGCGCAGTGGGGAGAGAGAGTTCTTTTTTGTGTGTTCTTGTTGTACATTATTAACTTTCTTTTGATTTGGTTCTTTACAGATTTGTTGTATATGATACTACTCATTGCTGCGCTTGTTGGATTTTTACTTTCAGTTCCAAAAAAAGAAACAAAAGAACTGGAAAAAAAAGAAAAGTCTTCTTCTCAACAACAAAAACCTAAGAAAGAACTTCCTGTTAAAGAACAAGAGCCACATAGTATGGTTTTTGATGTGCCACCTCCACAAAAGATAACGGGTACACCAAAATCAAAAACTGAATACTCCCCGGGAAAGTTTGTTGCAAGTAAAAACGGCAAAGTGTATCATGTACCAAAATGTGAGTGGGCAAAACGAATTGCGAAAGGGAGTTATGTATGGTTCACAAAAAAAGAAGATGCGTGGGAGAAAGGGTACCGGGCACATAGTTGTATTGAATAAGAAGATTTTTATAGAGATAAGTTTTCAATTTCTTATATGGTATTAATACGAAAAGCTAGTTTAAATAATTTCAGTATTATTATTAGTTTATGGAAAGAGTTCATGAAGAATCATGATGAAATTGTTATTAAAAAAAATAAAACTCTTAAAGATTATATTGCTCGAAAGAAAGCAGCACAAAATAATTACAAAAAATTTGTTGAAGAACACATAAAATCAGGCATTGGGGTCGTATATATAGCAGAGATAAATGATTCTCCTGTTGGTTTTACTCTTACATATATCAAAGACGAAATTCCCATTTTTAAGATAGAAAAAATAGGGTATGTTAGTGACTTGTTTGTAAAAGAAGAGTTTAGGGGAATGGGAATTAGTTCAAAACTAATGGAAAAATCTATACAATGGCTTACAAAAAAGAATATTCGACACGTTTCTTTGGGACTATATTCTGATAATGAGATAGCCCATACAATTTATAAGAAATGGGACTTTTTCGATTATAAGATAGAAATGCGAAAAAAGATTTAAAGTTGGTTTATTTCTTCTTCCAATAATATACAATAATACCAATAACTGCAACTGTAATGGCAGCATCAGCGATGTTAAACACTGGCCAAAATGAAAGGTCGATAAAGTCGACGACATATCCTCGGGATACTCGATCAATAAAGTTTCCCAGTACTCCTCCTAAAAATAATGCAAAAACTACTTGGGGCAATCTTTCTTTAGATATTCTTTTGTACTGAGAAATAAGGATTACTGCAACAATAAATGAAATTATCGTAAGCAAGATCATTTGATTTTGTAAAATACCAAACCCTGCCCCTGTATTTTTGATAAAATGAATTCGTATAAAGTTATTACCAATATTCACATTTGTCGATTGGACAATATACTTTAACAACTGATCAATACATATTGTAATAAAAACAATACTACTAAACATAATGTTCGATCGATCTTTTATATTTACCATAAACGTTGTTCTTTTTTAGTTCCTCCCATAGACCGTTCAACGTTCGCAACACGTTGATCAAGAGAGGTTAGAAGTGCTTTTATTGTATCCAATTTACTGCTTAACAATTCCAAATCCCGATTAGGTGAGCTTGTAAAAGCTGCTTGTTGAAAAGGCGGTCTTGGTGTAAAAGCTACTTCTCGTGGTTCCGTCTGCGGTGGCATATCAAACGGGGACGTTTCTTCTGTTCCCATTGGTTTTTTGTCTAAACCAAGGTCGTCTGACGGTGGAAGACCACTTTCACCAAATTCTTTATTTGCAATGTTTTCAAACCCAAAATCGTCATCTCTTTTCCAAAATTTTAATTTAGTAAATATTCCCATTGTGCAGAAGGAAGTTGTTTGGGGTTTTAAAAGTTTTCTTTATTGTGCTTGTCGTAGTCGTGTTAATGCTAATTCTGCATCATTTCTGTTCATATAAACTGGCCTTTTAATTGTTTATTTTCATAACTTAAATAGGGACTAATACCTGTCACTATTTTGGTGTCACCATGATTTTCTCCTTTTGGTTGACCTGGTGAGTCTCCTGCTCGAGTTTCAAAATCGCAGAGTTCCATTAATCGCAGTTCTTCTTTATCTCCTATAGTTTCACTAACAACCCCATAGAAAACTAATTGTCTACCATCTTTGCATATAAACTGCCAAGAACCACTTCCATCAAGGAACTTTTCCTTACGAATTGGAAGGTAAACTCTTCCTTCTAATGATACTGCACTTGGAAAAAGTGTTTTATCTCCTCTTTCCATTCCATAATATTGACTTTTAAAACCGA
>PCYB01000015.1:0-1074 GCA_002762845.1 Candidatus Woesearchaeota archaeon CG10_big_fil_rev_8_21_14_0_10_36_11 | reverse complement strand
CAATAAATAATCCATGGTCTTGAAGTACCCCCATTTCATCATTTAAAAGTAAATCTAAACTTCTTTTCTCGGATCCTGGATGCAAATATAATTTTTTCTCTGCACTACTATCATCTCTAGTTTCCACTCCAAAAAATAAAATATTTTTATCATCGTCTCTAACATAGGTGATATTAAGTCCTGCCTCCGTTTTTCCTATAACATATTCATGAGCTCCAACATCAACTCTTGCTGGTTGTAAATCAGGACGTTCATTTGCACTGATACGAATAATTGGTCTACCGCTTCTTTCTTTTGTACCATCATTGAAAGTTGGTCTTTCCCTAAGATTTAAATTTCGTAAAAAACTCTCGTCACTCATCTCTCCGCTATTTGTAATTAAATTCCATTTTGCTTTTTTCTCATCTCCTGTATTAACAGCAACATAATCAGTTCCGCCAATAGTTAATACACCACCAATCTCACGAATAGGCAGTTTTCTTTCCAGACTTTGTAAGTTGTCATCAACCAAACTCCATGTTTCTCCTTTCTTTGCGAGAAAATACTCTTTTCCGTTAAGAGTTATGTTATCTCCAACTGAATCATAAAAATTGTATCCACCTAATTCTCGATTTACAGAAACTTTATCCTCGCTCGTTTCTACAAAAAGCATTTTTTTACCATTGATATCTCTTATTTGATAACTTCCTTTATCTTTTAATTCAAAGTCTACTCTTCTACCTTCAGTATTTGAAACGCTTAAGTTTGGTTGACCAAAAATTGTCGTTTCGTAGAACAAATGTGTGGAACCAAATATAGCTTCTAAGTCGTATGAAGCATCAGAGGGAATATCTCTAAAAACATTTCCTTCTTTTCCTTCTTCTCTAAAACGTCTTCTCTTATTCCCAGTAAAAAAACCAAATGTGCCAACATGTTCTAACCGAGTTTCTAAGTCTGTTTGTGTTCCATTAGCAAGAGTTGCCCCACTACAGTTTAACCATTTGGCCATAATCCGCTTTGTTATGTATCTTGTATATAACCCAAGTTTGACAGTTTGCTAACTATTTCATCCTAAATATCCATTTGACAGTTTGT
>PCYB01000082.1 GCA_002762845.1 Candidatus Woesearchaeota archaeon CG10_big_fil_rev_8_21_14_0_10_36_11 | reverse complement strand
AAAGAGGCTTTGGAGGGATTTTGGAAAGAACATATTTTTATGCAAAATTTTATAGGATATTTATGTCGTTGACTAATTTTATGCAATCACTCTTTATTTTTTGAAATGTTGCTGGAAATCGCATTCCTGCAACGGGATGGTATGTTATGAAATATTTTTGTTTATTTTTTGTTATAACCTTTCCATGTAATTCGTGTATGTTTGTCTTCTTGAGTACTGATTGTAATGCAACTCTTCCTAGAATAACAATAACTTTTGGTTTGATGGACACGATTTGTTTTTCTAACCATAACTTGGTACATGTTTCCAATTCTTTTCCTGTTGGCTTTCTATTGTTTGGTGGACGACATTTTACACAATTGGTAATGAACACATCTTTTTTTGTAATACCAATTATTTGTATCATTTCATCCAAAAATGTTCCGCTTTTGCCAACAAAAGGCAAGCCCTTTCTATCTTCTTCAACGCCCGGCGCTTCCCCAACGAAAAGTATGTCTGCATTTTCTGGTCCTTCCCCAGGAACTGTAAGTGTACGTTTTTTCCATAGAGGGCATGCTGTACATTTTCTAATTTGTTCCGCAAGAGAAAATAAATTAGTCATACATTGTCGCTCCAATAACTATAAGTGCATTACTTAAAAACCATAAAAAACTTGAAATGATTATTGGTTTGTCTTTGTGCACGAACCCATACACTATCCAGGGAATGTTTAAAATAGTGTATAATGTAAAAGATAAAACTGAAATTCCTGCGGCTGATTGATAGTAATATATCTTAAATAACTGTGGTAAACTCATTATTGGAGCAATTATCGCTACTATTAATAGTACTAAGTCAAAAAATCGTATCCATTTGTTAGGGTGTGGAAACTCTTTTAGTTTCTGGTACACTCTCTTTCTTTTGTGTATATGATGACGAACTAAATTCATAGCCCGAAGAAAGAATTTGTTATTTATATATCTATTCTAAATGTCTAAGAGGACTTTCGCTTCCCACCCTTTTTTTGTTTTCTTTATTTCAAACATATGCATGGTAATTGCTTTTACATCAACTTTCTGTTCATGCCTTGCGGTATCAATCTTTTCACCATGGGCGACACAATGTAAATGATATTTGTTATTATCTTCACTAACATCAATCTCAAACGAACTAAATATTAATTGTTCAGCATCTTTGTAATACAACAAGTCGTCTAGGAAATCAAACAAAAGGTAATCCACATTTTCATTTTCACCAACAATATCTCGTTTTTCTTTTGGTTTTATTGCTGCAAGTTCAACCTGTGATTCTTCAACTGCTAATGCACACTGTTCAAACAGTTTTGAGATTGTTCCCGCTTCCGCTTTAAAAAGTATATCTGCAGTATGTTCAATATATGTTCGTGATGCATTCATTTTTGATTTTGGAGCCTATGTATGTATATGAATGTTTTGGTTTTTAATCCTGTAATTGTACCTGTATTCTTGTCTTTTTCTTTGTTACTGTAAGTAATCCATCATTTTCAAGATTTTGTAACAACATCAATACCCACTTTTTTTCTTGTGGAGAATAATCTTTCTTAATGGCTCTTCCTAAAGTTGTTACTGTAACTTCTCTGTTTTCATTCTTTCGAACAAATTCAACAATCCTACCACGGAAAATTCTGTTAGGAACATGTTTTCCTTCTTCCAGTACACCATTCTCTTTTTTCTTTTCAAGAGTGTGTAATACCATTTCACCTTCGTTTTTATACAACGGATAGAATGAACATGAACCAGTAAGTGGACATTCGGAACATAATGGTTTTTTCCGTTCACAGAGTAAAGAACCAAAGTCCATCAGTGCATTATGAAAGTCACAACTTTTCTTGTAAGGAATTGTTTTTTTAACTAGTTCATATAACTCCCTTTCTTTTTGCTGATCCATTGGTGTGCCCTGATCTTTTCCGTGGAAGTATCTCATATAAATTCGCCGTACATTAACATCAATCGCAGGTTCAGGTTTGTTAAATGCAAAACTTGCAATGGAACCTGAAGTATACGGTCCAATTCCTGATAACATTATCAATTCTTGTGAAGATTGTGGTATCGTTCCGTTATATTTCTCACACACTTCCTGTGCAAATTTGTGTAGTAGGAGTGCTCGCCTGTTATATCCTAACCCACTCCATGCGCGAACAACATCAGATTTAGATGCGTTGGCAAGATCAATAATCGTTGGGAACTGTGTCATGAACTCATAATATTTCTCAATAACGCGCGGTACTTGTGTTTGTTGTAACATAAACTCAGAAACGACAACACCGTACGAGTTTATGGGGCGTTTTCTCCAGGGAAGATTGCGTTTACTTTTTTCATACCATTGAAGAATCGTTTTTGTAAATGGTATCATTTTTTTCTAAGAATATCATTAATTTTATCCTGTACCAACTCTTTCTGCCACTGTCGTATACCTTTCATTGATTTTTCAACAACAATGTCAATAACTTGTTCATTGTTCAACAATAAATGTCCTTTAATCCCTTGCTTTTTTGCGACTGTATTTCTACATTCAATAACTTTTTTACTATTTTCATATTGGTCTGGTGTAAGCTTTTTATGTTTAACGTCTGGCAATTCTTCTTCTTTCGTTGACGCTTCCTTAACAATAGACGCAAAATGATCTGCCTGATCTCGTACGACCGGATGGACACCTTTCAGATTTTTCCAAGACTTTATGTCGTACGGAGGATTTTTTACAAATGAAATCATCTGTTTGTTTGTAAAGATCATAAAAACTGGCCTATCAACAAGTTTCGCTATCTTTTTTCGTTCATCAAACAATGCATGAAAGAGTGCTCGTTCTTTCGGTGTCATACTTTTAACACCGGAAATGTCGCGGTACGTCTGTTCTCTATACGAAAAGTCCATATCCTCAAAATGGTTACATTCCTGGTGTATCCATGAAAGACGATTCTTTGCGCGTAATTCATGTTCTAACATTTCTTTTAATTGAAACAAGTATGCTGTATCTTTTACTGCATATGCAAGCATATCAGCTGTTAACGGCCGTTTTGTCCAATCAACACGCTGATATTTTCGTTCTTTCTGTATGTTAAAATACTTTTCCAGTAATGAACCTAGGCCAACATTTTCTTTCCCTAACAATAGTGCTGCCATCTGTGTATCGTACACGTTTTTGACTTTACATTTGAACTGGTACTGCAGGATACGGATATCAAAACTAACATCGTGAAATATTTTAAGAATTTTCTTATTCTCAATAATTTTGATGAACATATCTATATCTTTACATTCAATAACATCAATAATCCAATGCTTTTTCCGTGTTGAAACCTGTATAATAGAAACGTATGCACCGTAATGATGTAAATTATTTTCACATTCAATGTCAATGGCAAGTTCAGTTTCAGAATTCCATTCTTGTACAGCATCTTTAAGTTCTTCTTTTGTTTGAATGTATGTAAATGTAAACATAGAACAAAGATAAATTTGATTATTTATAAAATGTTTTGGTTTGAAACAGTACTATTTTTTAACAACATAAAATATCTCATTTGGAAATTCAAGAATAGCATATGTAAAACCAAGCCTTGTACACATCCATTCCATCCAATTTCTTCTCGGAGCAGTCATTTTCTTCCCACTCATCGTCCGAGTGGCAAAACTGATGACTATATATTTTGCAGGTATCCGTAGTACCATTTCTTCAGTTGTTTTGTGTCCTTTTCCCCTATCCAAAACATCGGTCATTTTAAACAGGAAACAAATGTCTGCTTTAGGCAGTTTTGCAAAATGCAATATGTCTAATATTTCCGCATTTCCTTTAAAATTCTTGTTTTTTGCATGTAAAAATGTAAAAAATGTATTTAATGAATCTATTTCTTCCTGACTAATATCATATGCGTAATAATTAACATTTTGTAATTTCATGTAGGGGATAGAAAACGGATTAATACCACTTCCCAAATCAATAATAATTTTAGGTTTTTTTGTAAGCGCGAAGATTTTCTCATATAATTCTTCATATATCGCGATTCGTTCTTGTGTTGAAGAATGTGTTTCAAGAATCTGTTTGATACTCTCTTTCTGTTTTTGAGAAGATACACCACGTAGTGTATCAACTAACTCTTTTCTTTTTTTCGTTTCTTCTCCAGAACGGAACAATCCGTATACTTTTCGTAATTGTGCTCTCACTTCTTTGACAACAAGTTTATACTCTTTAGACTTCGGTTTTGTAAGAAACTGAATTGCCTTTGTATTCTTTGTTACATACTCATATACTTGATTTTGCACAAACTCGTCACTGATAGTATTTAACTCTTTTTTCAGTTTGATTACTGTTATTATCTCTTGTATTGTATGTTGATTAATTGTTTTATTGTTGATGAGCATATAGTGTAAAGTATATGATAAGTGTATAAAAACTTTTTTAAACCCTGCTTGAATTCATAGTATTAATGGGTAAACCGCGCGTACTACTATCACATTGGAAAAAAGTATGGAAATTCTTCTGGAAAGACGATTCTATATGGAGTTGGATAGTTAATATTATAGTAGCATTTCTTATTATACGTTTCATTGTCTATCCTATTCTTGGTTTGGTGTTAGGAACTGGCTTTCCTATTGTTGCTGTTATAAGTGAAAGTATGGATCATACACCCGCACCAATTTGTATTGAACTTAATGAAAGAAATGAATGTGTTAAATATTCTAAAGTTGAGGGGGCACTTTGTGGTTCTCCATTTAAGTTGGCGGAATTCAAACATTCGTACGACAATTGGTGGAATGTTTGTGGGGGAGGGTATATTGAGTTGGATATAACAAAAGAACAATTTAAAACATTTCATTTCAAGAACGGATTCGATAAAGGGGACGTCATCATTCTCTGGCGTGCAAATAGTGAAAATATTAGATTAGGAGATATTCTTGTATTTCAGGGAACGAAAGTACAACCTATCATTCATAGAGTTGTTCGCGTGTGGGAAGAAAATGGTGAACAGTTCTATCAAACTAAAGGCGACCATAATAATGGTAGTATACAAGGCACTTATGGAGAGACTAAAATTTCTCAAGACCGAGTCTTTGGAAAAGGGGTCCTCCGCATACCGTACTTAGGTTGGATGAAAATATTGTTTGTTGATGCTGTTAAACCGTTAGGAATTACGATTGAACGGTAGAATTTGAGAACTCTAATAGAAAAACTATATAAAGAAACCCGAAATTCTAGGTTAAATTAACGAGTTGATTACACAATGTTTTGTCATGAATGCGGTTCAATCCTTCGTCCCAAAGACAAAGGCGGAAAGAGAATACTTTTTTGCTCCTGTGGTTACACAAAAGTTCCTGAAGATGAAACGTCAGCAGAACTTAAAGAAAGTGTTGTTCCCCAGCGAAAAATTGAAATTATTGAGAAAGTAGAAACTCATCCAAAGATAAAGACTGAATGTTCAAAGTGTAAGAACAAAGTTGCATATTATTGGACGCAACAAACAAGGGGAGCAGACGAACCAGAAACACGATTCTTTAAATGTACAAAGTGCAATTACACATGGAGGGAATATTCATAATGAATCTCCCGAAAGATGTTATGACTGCCCTTACACGCGACCCCTTGTTTGATGATTGGAAAAAACAGCACCATAAATCGTTCATGTCACATTTCTTTTGCTCATTATCTTCTGATTGTGTTCCTAAAACGTTGTGGGAAATAGGTTTTTACACTCCAAACACAAAAAAAATGGTTGTGTTTGTTGAACATGAAAACGGGTTTGAAATTAAACCTGAAGATGATGTCTTTACAAAGGAAACTGATACAATTGAAGAATTGTCAATGGATTCAGTAACATTTCCATTTCCTGAAGCAGTTTCTCGTACGAAAAACGAAATTCCTACTGTTTTTTCTGGCGAACAGTTAAGTGATGGTTTTGTTGTGTTACAGAAACTTCAAGGAAAAGAGTTATGGAACTTTACGTTTGTTACTAAAAGTGTTAAGTTTGCAAATATTCGTATTGACGCTAGTTCTGGCGAGGTAGTTTCTTCACAGATTGTTGAGTTGGTAAGGAAAGAATAATTTCATTTCCAATATATTTTTATATTCAATCCATTCTGGACATAGTATGACATCATTACGTTTCTATATTACGGAGGGATTCCGTATTTTTCTCACAAGTTGGAAGAACAGGACGTTTACAAAAAAGTATGATGGAAATGCAACGGAAATATGTAAAAAGATCGTTGATGACTGTTGGAACGGTCGTTTTTTTCAAACATCAACAACTAACTTTCCACAGTTTTGGACACGGGATTTTGGGTTGTGTACAAAATCGCTTCTTACATTACGGCATCAGGATAAAGTTCACCAGACAATTAGGTATGCATTGAACAGGTTTAAGAAATATAATAAAGTAACAATAATCATAACACCTAAAGGGCGGCCGTATAACTTTCCTACGGAGGCTGTTGATTCACTTCCATGGTTTATTCATAGTATTCTCATTTCAAAATTTCCATATTATGAACATAAAACATTCATTAACAAGATGATTAAACGGTTCTTTGAGACGTTTATTGATGACAATACGGGCCTAGTTAAACCGAACGAGCATTTTTCTGCTATGAAAGATTTTTCTGTACGGAAAAGTTCATGTTACGATAATTGCATGGTTGCTATGCTTGCAAAAAATTGTAAAGCGATGAAATTGTTCAATCCGTTTGCAAAATATGATTATCCATCACTTATTAAACGGCACTTTTGGCACGGTGAATATTTTTATGATGATTTACAAAAGAAATCGTATGTTGCAGGAGATGCCAATTTATTTCCATTTGCATTAGGAATAATTAGTGATAAAGACATGATGAAGTCAGCCATCCATGCGATTGAAGATTCTGGCTTAACTGAACCGTTTCCATTAAAATATACAACTTCTCGTGACCATATCACTTTTATTCCACAAGAAATCTTTCTAAGGAATTATGAAAGTGATGCTATTTGGATGAACCTTGGTCCTTTGTTTGTTAAGTTGGTACAACAGGTTGATCCAGCAAAAGCTGAGAAATATAAATTGCAGTATACTGACCTTATTGAGAAACATCAGAATTTCTTAGAAGTATTTACTGCACGTGGAAAACCGTATTCCAGTCCGTTCTATTACTGTGATTCTGGGATGTTATGGGCAGCGAATTATCTAAGTTTGTAACATCGTGTCTCTTGACATATATCTTCCAAAACACAAATCATTTAAAATGGAACACATTCTCTCATTCTTATGCTTCCAACATTTTCTGTTATTATTCCTGCACACAATGAAGAGAACTATATTCGGCAGACGCTTCATTCCTTTAAAAAACAGACTTTTCAAGACTTTGAGATTATTGTTGTCACAAACGGTTGTACGGACAAAACTGAAGATGTAGTGAAGAAACGTGTAAATGCAAAGCTACAACATTTTAATACGGCAGTAGCAAATGTTAGTAGGGCACGAAATTATGGTGCGGGAAAAGCAGCTGGTGAAATACTTGTCTTTTGCGATGCCGATACTGTGCTAGAAAACGATTCTTTACAAAAAATTAGAGAAATGTTTACTCCCGGCATCTCCGTCGCGACAACACGTGTACGACCAGATTCTCAAGAGGCTATATTTCGTTTTTTAATGACACTTAAAAATGTGTATAATAGGGCGGGACTGTATAAAGGATGTAGTGGAGTGCTCGTCTGTCAAAGAAAAGATTTTGATACTGTTAATGGGTATGATCCTGAGATTGTTGTTAAAGAGCATAGTAAACTGACACATAAATTATTGACATTAGGAAAATATACATGTGTTAATACTACTGCAACGACGTCCATGCGACGATTGAAACAGTGGGGTATAGGAAAAGCATTTTCTTTTTGGGCAAGGCAATGGGTAAAACATTTCTCAGGTAATTTAGAAAGTAGTGAGTATGAAAAAATACGGTGATATAATAACAATGATAATAACAATTTCAGGAACACCTGGCAGCGGTAAAAGTACGGTTGCAAAGATAATTGCTACTAAACTTGGATGGAAACATTATTCTTCTGGAGACTTCATGCGCCAGATGGCAAAGGAAATGAGTATTACATTGGAAGAGTTAGGTACCCTTGCGAAGATTGATCCTTTGATTGATAAAACGCTTGACGAAAGACAAATAAAACTGGGAAAAGAGGAGGACAATTTTGTTATTGATAGTCGATTAGGTTTCTATTTCATTCCTCATTCTGTTAAAGTGTATGTTGACGTTGATAGTACGATTGGTGCACAACGTATCCTTGGAGATATTCAGTCTAATCTACGACGTGAGGAGCAGGCAGCGAACATACAAGAACTTGTTAACAAAATAAATATAAGAAAGAAATCTGAGATAGACAGATATACACAATATTATGATGTTAATATTCATGATCCACAAAATTATGATTTTATCGTTGATTCGACACATTTAACAGCTGAAAGGGTTGCCGAAAAGATTATTATATTTATGAAAAACTCAAAGAAATAATTCATTCAAAAAGCTTATAAAGAACATTAAAAAAATATACACCATGTCAGAAAAAGTTAAAGAACACGATTTTATTGAACTTGACTATACGGGGACGTTAGAGGACGGTTCTGTTTTTGATACAACAACGAAAAAAGTTGCTGAAGAAAATGGTCTTCCAACGGAAAAAGTTACATTTACCCCTGCAATCATTTGTGTTGGAGAAAAACAAATTCTTCCAGGTCTTGATAAGAACCTTATCGGGAAAGAAATTGGGAAAGAGTATACCATACAACTTTCTCCGGAAGATGCGTTCGGAAAGAGAGATATTAAAAAAGTTAAGATTGTTCCATTGGGGACATTTAAAGATCATAATGTTCAGCCACAACCCGGATTACAGATAGATGTTGATGGCGAAACAGGAACAATAAAAAGTATTTCTGGCGGCCGTGTTATTGTTAATTTTAATCATGTTCTTTCAGGAAAAAACGTAACTTATACAGTCCATCTTACTCGAATGATATCGGATGTACCAGAAAAAGTTGTATCATTCTTAACAACAATTTTACGTCTTCCAAAAGATAAGATACACGTTGCTGTCACTGAACAAAAAGCAGTTGTTACGCTGCCAATGGTTCTTCCAAAACCGTTCATGGATGTACTCGCAAAACGTCTTGTTGATGTAACGGAACTTAGTAGTGTTGATTTTATTGTTCAGGAACAAAAAAAGTAACGATTTATGAGTAATTTCTAGTAGTTTCCATTCACACTTTTTCATCATAATAATCTTTATATACCCCCGCCAATTTTAGATTTTAGAAAAAAAGGGTAGAGGGTGATTTTTGTGGATTCATACATACAAGACGAAAGGGGTACTCCTTCACAGCAAGCATTTTCACAGCAGAATCAGCAGATGCCAAAAACTGAGAAAATATCTCACACACAGGCCAATTTTGACGTTGATGAAGAGCTTGAACGATTAATCGCGTCACAGAAAACGCGAATTAAAGTTATTGGCTGTGGTGGTGCAGGAAATAATACCATTAATCGTATTTCTGAAGTGGGTATAAAAGGTATTGAAACGATTGCTATAAATACCGATGCACAGGATTTATTGTACACATCTTCTACAAAGAAACTTCTTATTGGGAAAGAACTTACGCACGGCCTTGGTGCAGGTTCAAACCCGCGAGTGGGTGAAGAGGCAGCGAAAGAAAACGAACATGACCTTAAGAAACTGATGGCCGACTCAGACATGGTTTTTATCACGTGTGGGTTAGGTGGCGGTACAGGCACAGGAAGCGCCCCGTACATTGCGCAGTTAGCAAAGAAAATGGGAATATTAAGCGTTGCCATTGTTACAGTTCCATTTACCATGGAAGGATCACACCGGTTTGAAAATGCAATGATGGGACTCGAAAAGCTTGAACATCACGTTAATACCCTTATTGTTATTCCAAACGAAAAATTGCTTGAATTGGCACCTCATTTACCGTTACAAACAGCATTCAAAGTCGCTGATGAAATTCTTACCAATTCTGTCAAAGGAATAGCTGAACTTGTGACAAAAACAGGGTTAGTAAACTTAGACTTTGCTGACGTGAAAGCTATCATGAGCGAAGGTGGTGTTGCAATGATTGGCATGGGCGAATCTGATTCAGAGAATCGTGCAGAAGAATCGGTTGAAAAAGCGCTTTCCAATCCCCTTATTGATGTTGATATTTCAACAGCAACTGGTGCATTGATTAACATTTCCGGTGGTGACAGTTTAACGTTAGACGAATCACGAAAGATTGTTGAACGTGTTGCAGAATCTCTTGACGCTAATGCAAAAATTATTTGGGGTGCACAGATTTATAAAGATCTTGAAAAGACCATTAGAACAATGATTATTATTACTGGCGTTCATTCTGACCAAATCTTTGGCGAAAGTAATACGTATTTTGAACGTAAGAAGGATTCAATTGGTTCGGAGTTAGGAATTGATTTTATGGAATAAGTTTTTTATTTTCTTACTCTTTTCTTAGAATTTATAATCCATTAATCAATATTCCATTTGATCTTAATAATTTTCTTTCAAGGGTTGCAATTGGTTGAGATTCTTTGTTATCATGATAATATCCTGGTCCAAAGTTATCAACAACTACATTAGCAACACCCAATATACGAGGATATTTTCCGACAGCTTCTTGTAATGGTAAATTAATAAAATCTACAACATTAGGGTCCATTATAATATCTGCTCTCCTAATCAATATTTCTAGGCGATTATTGACCCATTTATTAATATCTAAATTTCTTGCATAAACTAACATATCTCGTAAAATTTCGAAATTTGCTGGATTAATAACAATTGGTTTCTTATGACCTTTTCTTTGTACTAAAGAAGGAATAAAAGCTCCTAAACCACAATCAACTTCCAAGTATTGTCTTGATGTATCTTCTAAAAGATCAAAAACTTCGGAGTGATAATCCGTCAAATCTCAAGCGCTAATTAAGTAAAACTTTCATTTTCTGTTTTGAAATGAAATGCTATCCTTTGGCGAGGTGACATGTTACCTTTAGAATCAGTTATACAAATAGAAAAAAGATATTCTCGCTCTTTCATTTGAACTAAACCGGTTTCTGCTATATACTTTAAATCACATTTCATAACCAAATCACCATTAAAATCATAATTCAACGACTTCTCATTCCACCAAACACTATGTTTGACACTATTCGAGAAAGGTATTCTCTATCAGTTTTAACTGGATCTTCTTCCCATTGATCCAAATACGCTACTAAATGTGCTAAATGATTCCTAAAATTTGGCGTGTTGGGATGAGCATATTGAACTCCCATTAATCCTGGTTTTTGTGTAAGTGCTCTGTCCATGACTTCTTGAGGATATCTTTTTTCCCAGGTAGTTTCTTTCATTGGCCGTATCCCTACCAATTTAATGTCTCCTCGGGCTAAGTTGTACACTTGTGGAAGTTCATCTATCCAATATCTTCGTAATAATTCTCCGACTTTTGTAACACGTGGATCCACTATTGGTTTCCCAAGACTATCACAAATTTCCTGTAGAACTTCATCAAGGCGGACGTCCGCATCTAAATGCATCGTTCTAATTTTATAAATAAGAACCGGCTTTCTATTTTGTCCTAAACATTCATTAACATAAATAAAGTCGCGTAAAGCCATTGTGGAGACGTTCTATTTGGATTTTCAAACCTAACATCTATCCTGCCTAACACGAAAAACGCATATGTTCTACTCTTTTTTCTTAGCATTCATCTCAACGTATGAACACTTACCACAAACAACCCTATTTTTGTGCTTCCCAAGGAACATTCCAGGGCCACATTTCGGACAGGTTTTGTTCTTTCGTTCTATCTTATTACCAGAAATGGTATAATTAGTATAAAGTTTTCGAGGCTTTTGCGGTTTCTTTTCTTTTTTCCCTTTGGACCCTGATTTTGCACCACCTTTCTTTGCCATATTATTGCTCACCCTCTTTTGTCTCTTTAGCAGGTTCGGGAGTTACTTCTTTTTCTTTTGTTGCTGCTTCCTCAGCTTTTTTCTGGTCCTCTTCTGCTTTTGCGTCTGCTACTTCTTTCTCTTTTTTCTTTTTTTCTTCTGCCTTCTTTTTAAGATGTTTTGTCATAACTTCCGTTTTTTGTTTTGCATCTTCTGTAGAATATACAAATGCGTCAAAATTAACTTTCTGATGGCCAAACTGTGTATAAACATGTTTTACAACGACAAGTTCCACTTTTGTGCCACGTTTTGTCGCTATCTGTTGTGTAACGTCAGTGTTTCGTGGCGTGTTTCCTTCAAACGTTATTTCGCCAGAGATTTCAATTCTATCAAGAAGTTTATTCTCATGCTGCTTTGTGATTGTTAGTTTCATTATTATCGTACCTTAATTGCATATTCTCCCTTTACTTTTATACCAATTTTTTGCGCAATCATTGATCGTTCTGCATCAGTTATGTATAATCGTCCCTGCCAACTTGTTGTCATTATGTTTGATTTACAGACCGGACACGTATCGCCGTCAACGAACAATTTACATTTTTTACACGCTTTCTTTTTTGCCATTGTATTACTGGTTATCCTCTTCTATCCATTCAAGTTTTCCTAATCCTTCTTGTCTCATTGTTAATCCGATTTTTGGATTGTTAAGATCTTTATAACTTACTGCAATGATTCGCGCTTTACATTTGTCCCCAACTTTGATGCTCCGCCCTGACTTTTTTCCTTGTAACACTTTCTCTTTACTAAATGAAACAAAATCGTCCATGCTTTGTGATATATGAACCATTCCTTCAACCCCGCCAATGTCCATAAACGCACCAAAGTCCGTTATGTCTCTAATCTTACCATAGACCAGTTCGTTCAGTTCAGGTTTAAATGCAAGAAGTTCAAATTCTGTTTCATAAAATCCTGCACCATCTCCAGGAACAATAACACCCTCTTTAACGTCTTCTACATCGATAACATTTATAACAAAACCAAGCTCTTTAGAAGTATAATTCTCGTACGTTGATTTTACATTTGCAAGAACTGCCTCTTTCTTACTCACATTAAACATGTGAGGCGGTACTCGGATGTGATCTTTGACTTTTATTCTGTAGAACATTCTTATGGATAATTTTCTATGTTTGTTTATAAAGGTTTCTATACTGTTTATCCCCTGTGTAAAAATATAATGTAATCTGTGTTATCCTAAAATAATTTCCCTTCGATAGATTATTTCGTTTCATTTTATTAATCCTCCTCTTTCATTTTTCTTACGAAAGCTT
>PCYB01000055.1 GCA_002762845.1 Candidatus Woesearchaeota archaeon CG10_big_fil_rev_8_21_14_0_10_36_11 | reverse complement strand
AAGTAGCTAAAGAAGTAAATAAACTTTTCTATACTCGAGAATAGTTGTGGAACTTCAGAAAGCTAAATAGTTACCTTTATTTTCATAATGTTTATAAGTTCTTGCAGATACGACGTAATTCATGAGTTTATCACACCAAATTCAAAGTGCAATTGCTGATGAAGTAGCAAAGAAACATAGATTGAATCATTTTAAAAAAGATGTCCCTTTAGAATGTGCCGTTAATCTTGCGGTAGAAAGTTTAGGTCCAGAATTTACAGCGCAATATCTTAAAGATAGGTCTCTCGATGCGGTAGATATCGGATCAATTGCAACAAGGCTCAAAAGGGACGGCGTTATAGCAGACGCTATTGATTATTCAAAACCGCGGGAAGAACAGCGGACATATCGGTGGGTTTAGCTCTATCTTTTGTATTTACCATTTCTTCCGTATACTATTCGTTTCTTTCGACACATTTTTAAATCAGGTTCAAAATTCTTCTTATACATGGTAGAACTCATTATTACAGAGAAACCAAGTTCCGCGAAAAAGATAGCAGAAGCGCTCGCAGATACAAAACCAGTCCAAAAGAAGAGTAAAAGGTCATCATATTATGAGTTAACACATAACAAAAAGCCTATCATTGTTACGTCCGCAGTTGGTCATTTGTACGGTTTAGTAGAAAGTAAAAAACAAGGGTGGACATATCCTGTGTTTGATATTCAATGGGAAGCATCATATAAAAGTTCTAAAAGTCTTGCGTATGTAAAGGATTATGTTGATACGATTGCATCATTATCAAAGACTGCTGATGAGTTTACAGTTGCATGCGATTATGATGTTGAAGGTGAAGTTATTGGGTTAAACGTTGTACGTTTTGTATGCAAACAGAAAGATGCTAATAGGATGAAATTTTCCACTCTAACAAAGGGTGATCTTATAGAGTCCTACGAACATAAAATAAAACATTTGGACTGGGGTCAAGCATTTGCGGGCGAGACACGGCACAAACTAGACTGGTTTTATGGTATTAACGTCTCGAGAGCATTAACTGCATCTGTGAAAGCGGCAGGATCGTTTAAAGTTATGTCGTCTGGAAGGGTTCAGGGTCCGGCATTAAAATTGTTAGTTGATAGAGAAAAAGAAATTCAGGCGTTCGTTTCTGAACCGTTCTGGCTTATTCGTTTAGATGGAACGTACAGTACAAGTCCCGTAGAGGCATGGCATGAAAAAGAAAAGATATTTGATAGAACTATTGTTGAAACAATACTTGCAAAAGTGCAAGGTGCAAAAGAAGCTCTTGTTTCTTCTGTTAAACGAACACAACGTAATCAGGTACCGCCATTTCCGTTTGATTTAACGACGTTACAATCAGAGTCATATAATCATTTTAAAATAACACCAAAAGAAACACTTGCGCTTGCGCAGTCATTATATCTTATGGGGGTAACTTCATATCCAAGAACATCATCGCAACAACTTGATCCCAAGTTAGGATTTCACAATATTCTTACACAGTTAGCAAAACAATCAGCGTATAAAGACTTTGCAGAAGAACTATGTAAAAAGAAACAGTTACATCCCCATAATGGGCGGAAAACTGATCCTGCCCATCCAGCAATTTATCCAACAGGCATTCTTCCAAAAGGACTTAAGCCGTATGAACAGAAAGTGTACGACCTTATCGTGAAACGGTTCTGTGCAACGTTTGCTGACCCTGCTGTACGTGAAACGATGGAAATAGTATTAAATGTCAATAGTGAAAATTTTGTTACAAAAGGAACACGAACCATTCAAGAGAACTGGCATCGGTTTTATAAGCCGTACGTTAAATTGGAAGAAGTTAGTCTTCCTGACATGAAAGAAAATGATAAAGTAACGATTACAAAAATTGAAAAAGTTGACAAAGAAACACAACCACCAAAAAGGTTCAACCAGTCTTCTATTATTAAAGAACTTGAAAAACGTAACTTGGGAACAAAAGCTACACGAGCAGATATTCTTGATAGATTATTTCAGCGTGGATATGTTGCGGGTGTCCAGATAACTGTAACACAACTTGGCATTGAAACAATTGGCGTTTTAGAAAAGTATGCACCAGAAATCATTGACGAAAAACTTACTGCTGATTTTGAAGAGGATATGGAAGAAATTCGTGAAGGAAAAGAAAAACAGGAAAATGTTCTAGCAAAAGCGCAAACGTTCCTTACAAAACTCCTTGCAGACTTCAAAAAGAAAGAAAAAACTATTGGGCAAGACATCCTTGCATCGTTACGTGAAACAATGGATGCTGCTAATTATATGGGTAAATGTCCAAAATGTAACGAGGGAAAACTTATGATCCGTCGTGGAAAGTTCGGCCGATTTGTTGGATGCGACAAATATCCTGAATGTAAAACAATAATTAATGTTCCTAAGACTGGCAAATTAAAGTTTACGGGTGAAACGGACGAAAAAACAGGATTTCCTGTAATTGAAGCAGGTACTGGAAGACAAAAAGCAACAGTTACCCTTACTGAAAATAATAGTAATGAACCTACTGAAAGAAAATATCCGGAACAAGATATGGTTTGTCCAACCTGTAAAGAAGGGAAGATGATTTTACGAAAGAGTTTCTATGGAGAATTCTTGGGATGTTCAAGATATCCTACATGTCAAACTATGATGAAAATTGTAAAAGGGAAAGTTGATTCTGCTAATCCTATTGTGAAGAAACCTGGCGATACACCAAAGAAGGTTGTGAAGAAAAAAGCTTCTCGAAAGAAAGTAAAGTGATTATTACATTCAGGACAGTGTAAACTTATCGGCAGGTTAATAAATAAGGACTTCTTTCTTCTTAATTAAGAGGTGAAAATATGTTTTACTGCAAACATTGCAAAA
>PCYB01000008.1 GCA_002762845.1 Candidatus Woesearchaeota archaeon CG10_big_fil_rev_8_21_14_0_10_36_11 | reverse complement strand
GAAGAAATTGCTGACACAACTGAATCAACTGATGAACCAATTGTAACAACATATAACGGCGTTTCTGTAGCTATTGGTGAAGTAAAAACAGAATGGAAAGAAACGTGGGGAAGAATAAAAGGGGTTTCATATACCATAAAAAATATGGAAGATGGAACTGTTGAACCCGATTACTTCCTCCTTCTGGTAGAAGGCTATGGTGACATTGAAAAGAAAATCCCATTATCTTCTGGCTCCAAGAGTATTAAGTCAAAGACGTCCGCAAGTTCGTACGCTATTGTCCCTGGCGGCTTTTCGTACAGTTCTGTTACGACAGGTGATTTAAGCAGTGTAGGAATAACTTTACAGTTATACGATGCTGCAGGTAAACTGATAACTGCAACGAATAAGATGGTTAATTTGGAAGGATAATAAAAGAAAAAATTACTTTTTTATTTTTTTACTCTGTTTTATACCCTTTTTCTTGCAATGCCGTCTGTGCTAACATTAATATTACTTCTATGTATCGCTCACAGTTGATTGCAAGGGGCCGAATCCAATCTTTATGCAACCTTGCCATTAATACGTCGTCATTTTCCAGCCTTTGACCTTCTACAATTGCGTCAGATGTTTTTTCGTATGCTTTGGTTGAAGTTCCTACATATTGCATTTCTGCTATCAAACTTCTCCTGATTTTATATGCAAATCTTGTTCTGATTGAGGTTTTTCTCTTACTCTTTGAACGTCTGGGGTTAGTAATGATTCAAGTTTATTCATTCTGTTGTTTGCTTCCACAAAATGGTCTGTTCCGTCACGCGCAATTATTTTAGGAACCTTGTTTTGATATGTTCCTTTAAACTCTCCTTCAGAATCAAATTCTGTGTCGGTTGTTCTAGAATACCCCTGCAAAACGAATCCATCTAAAACCATCAGTGCAACAATTCCTTTTCTTTGTGCATGTTTTCCAACATCAACTGAATCTCCTCACTCTTGAGACCGTAAATACGTCACTAAACTATCTTTACTCCTATAAATAGCATCTGCTTCACGAGTATGTAATAATGTCATTATGTAAACTCCTTAATTAAAGATAATAACAACACGTTGCCATTTAAATAATTAATTCAACTCTAAAATAGATATTCTTTACTTTAATATAACCTTTTCGCCAGAATACAGGCCCATTGTAGACATCTGTTCATATTGCTGTTTTGTAAGCGTAAGGTAACTTAACTCAAACCCTTTCTCTCTAAGTTGTTTACATGCGTTTTCTATGGGATCAACATCAATAGAATCTCCAATCAACAAAATGTTTGCTTTTCCCTTTTTCCGCGAACCGTGAAGTATAGCATGTTGGATTCCTGTAACATCATTTATGGCATTGATAAATTCTGTCACGCCGTCACACTCTTCATGGAACAAATCACGAAGGAACGCAGTTTTTTCTGTATCCTTACATCCGTACACTTTACTCGTTTTCCATTCTCGTTTTGTCAGGATATCAATTTCTACAAGTTCCTGAAGGATTCTAAACGTTGACGTTATAGGTACGTGACTTTTCTCTGCAATTTCTTTAAGGTACATTTCGTCTTTTGAATTAAGAATGATTCGTAGGATAGATGCTTTTTTCTCATCGATGAGTTTTGACAACATTTCTTTCTTTACCATAGCTGTTAACAATTATTATCTTATTTATATTTGTTTCTTTTTTGGAATCTGCTTCCATATGTGGTTCTTTATTCCAAAAGTGGAATGCTATAAAAGGTTAAATATAAATAGTCGTAAAACTTACTCTTACAAAAATGGGTGACATTCTCGATATCATTAAATCGCGAAGGACAATTAAACATTACCTCCCAAAATTTGTTTCTTGGGAGAACGTTTCTCGTATTTTAGATGCTGCTCGGCATGCACCAAGTTCAGGAAATATCCAAAATTGGAAGTTTATTGTCATATTTGAGCCTGAACAGAAGCAAGCTCTTGCAAAAGCTGCATACGAACAGTATGATATTGCAATGGCAAGCGTTTTAATCGTCGTATGTGCTGAACCTGAGAAAGGTGAACGATATTATGGTATGCGCGGAGAACGTCTTTATACTGTCCAAAATTGCGCTGCAGCGATTCAAAATATGTTATTGGAAGCACATTCTCTTGGTATAGGAACAACATGGGTGGGAGCATTTGACGAGGAAGAAGTGAAAGCGTTATGTAAAATTCCCGAAGATATACGGCCGCAGGCACTTATTGCCGTTGGATATTCGAAAGAAGTTCCTCCAAAACCGCCAAAATATCCTCTTGAAACTGTTGTGTATTTTCATAAGTGGCGAAATAAAGCACGTGATCCTGCAAAGTACATGATTGATATCTCAACGATTCTTGCACGGAAAGCGGGTAACATAACTCAGTCATTACATGGTGCTGCACAATCTGTCGTCGGTAAAGTGAAAGAAAAAATTGTTACAACAAAAGAAGATTCTCCTTAAATTTGTGTTAAATGCACTCAAGATGTATATTCTTACGAATAGAAATATTTATATATAGAACACACATTACTAAAAATCGGTTTGGGTGTTTGCGTATCGGTTTGGTTAAAAGGATGTACTAGTGGTTTTTGTTCAACACACTTCTTTAGGTTTTGGTTTTAACTAGGTTTTGGTTTGTTTGGTTGAAGGAAAGAAGAGTAGTCCTAGTATATAACATTTTGTATACTTGAAAGTGGATATCGGGGGCTATACTTAAGAGGGTTAAAAACAAAAAAATAAGGTGGTGTATTAAAAATGGAATTTATTGTGGAAAAAGCGTTAAGCAACATGCCTGTGGCAAACATAGATACTGTAGGACAAGCGAACATCAAAGTAATCGGTGTTGGTGGAGCTGGAAACAATATGGTTGGATGGCTTTACAAGAAAGGCATCAAAGGAGCAGAAATTATTGCAACCAATACTGATCAACAACATCTCGATATTACTGGAGCAGATCACAAGTTCCTTATTGGAAAAGATTGTACAAGAGGACTTGGATGTGGTGGCTTCCCAACACGAGGAGCAGAAGCAGCACAGGAATCCTTGAACATGATCAAAGAGTCACTTAGAGGATCTGACATGGCATTTGTATGTGCTGGTATGGGTGGCGGTAGTGGAACTGGAGCATCTCCAATCGTAGCACAAGTTGCTCGAGATACTGGAGCTATTGTTATTGGAACTGTTACAATGCCATTTAATATTGAAAGGGCACGGTGTGACAAAGCAGAGTTTGGTCTTCAACAATTGCGTCAAGTATGTGATACAGTTATTGTGATTGATAACAATAGACTGGTTCAAATCGCAGGTAACTTACCAATTCAACAAGCATTTGCTGTTGCAAACGAACTTGTTGCAACAATGATTAAAGGTATTGTTGAAACGATTGCCGTTCCATCGTTAGTTAACTTAGATTATGCAGACGTAAAAGCAATTATGTCTAATGGCGGAGTAGCTGCTATCGGTGTAGGAAGTTCCGATACCAATAATCGGGTTGAAGAAGCGGTAAAAGGTGCACTGAGCAATCCTTTATTAGATATCAACTATGAAGGTGCAACAGGCGCACTGATTCACGTTACCGGTGGACCTGACATGACACTTGACGAAGTATCTCACATTGGTGAATTGGTTACAGAATCTTTAGATGATGATGCAAACGTTATCTGGGGAGCACGGGTTGACAACGATATGAAGGGCAAACTTACTGTTATGACAATAATAACGGGCGTAAACTCTCCATGGATACTCGGCAAAGTTGACCAAAAAAAATCAGAAAAGAGAGCGCAGTCTTTAAGTCGGGAACTTGGGATTGAGTTAGTATAAAGGTGCTTTTGCACCTTTCATTTCATGTTCAAAGATCTTGCCCGTCTGTTTCTGTTACACCACCCCCGTAACATCCATCGGGCAAGATTTTTGTTTTTTTTCTTGTTTAAGTGATTAGCTATTTTTTTATGTAATTAAACTCTATCATTCCTCATCAAAGGTACAGTATTTGCAGAAACATTTGCTCACGTGTTTGATTCATTGTGGAAATATCTTAACTAAGTTTCATCCACATAACACTTGCTTTCCCTGACCCTTCTGTGTACGATGCATCTCTTTGCGATCCGTCTTTGAAAGCCACGTACACTTTATTGTTGTCAATGGCTAAAGAAACATGGTTTACTATATCCGGAGAGAACCCCCTCGTTCCAACCGTTTTCCAGTTTCCATTTACAAATCGCATAACAGTTGCTTTTCCCTGTTCATACTCTCCAAATTCTTTAAAAGCGATATAGGGAACATGTTGGTACATAAAGATTGAAGGAAAATCTATCGCTGTTTCTGAGAAGCCAGCTTTGCCTAATGCTTCAAAAACTCCATTTTGATATTTCATCACTGTGGCTTTATTATTCTGCTCATTGTCTTCAAAAGCAACATAGACAATATCGTCATCTACCAACATAGAAGTCCTTACTCCATTAAATCTTCCCACTTGCTGCCAATTATCTTCATATTTCCATAATGATGTACGATCGGTATAGTAAATAATGCCATTATTGTTAACAGCAACCTGAGTGTCATATACTATCTCTGTAGTAAATGATCTTTCACCAACAAACTCCCACTTATTGTTTTTATAACGTACTACGGAACCATAGCAGGAATTTTCCTCATTTCCATCCTGGAATGAAATGTAGGGAACTGGTTTGTTATTCTCTTCATTTACATACAATGAAAGGTACGCAGCACTTTGTTCTTTTATTGGTTGTGAACCAACATTAATCCAACTGTTTCCAGAATATTTCTTCACGAAAGCCTGATCATCTAATGAGCGATCTGCATATGCCACATAAATTTCCGGTTGACCTTTGTCATCATAGATAAACAAAGAAATCCAAGGGGTTCTTCCTGTTGAAAAACCAGGTTGGCCAACATATTCCCAAGTACCGGCATATTTCATAACCGAAATCTTACCAGATTCAGGATCATTTTGGTCTGATAGTTGAGATCCATCTTTAAATGCAATATATGGAGTTCCTTTGTAGAGTATAAAATCTAACGATCGGGCATCAGAGTAACCTCCGTTATACGATTTTGGAAGGGTTGCTGCTCTATCTGGTGTGAAGCCAGCTTCTCCCAAGTACTGCCAAAGATTTAGTTTTTCTTCAATGTTATTTTCTGTTTCTTCTTGTTCTCTTTCCGTTTGAGTAACAATACTGGCGCTGTTTTCTTCTACCGGTTGGCTTTCTGTTATTTGTTCATTTACCTCTTCTTGTGCGGGAATGTCATTATTAGTTATACTCTGTTGTTGAATCTTTTGGCAACCAGTAAAGATAATTATCGTTATTAATACAAAGAACAGTACTGTTTTGTTTCCTTTTTTCATTAGGTGTAAGATTATTTGAAAATATATAAGTTTTTGGGAAAAGAAAAAGAGAGAAAATGAAAAAAATTAAAGAAACCTCTTAAAGAATTCTCTTGGAACGGTTATGATTGGATTTTCGGTTCCGTATAGCGTTCCATCAACAAATGCGAGGGCCGTTACATGGCGACCATATTTATTCCCATTAAATCTTGATGCGATTCGAGCTGGAACATCCATTTCTGGATGCCCTGCCATAACTGCATTTTGTAAACCATATACAATACCACTACCATTAAGAATATTTTGCTCTGTCATAGTAGTTACCATGGCCGTCTTCTGTTTATATATTTTTTGCAACTCCCTTCCTCTACTTCTCTCTTTCAGCCAAACTTTTATAAAATCATTCATTCTTCCAACATTCATGGCCAAGAAAGATATTAAAGGAATCACTGTAAAAAAAGCGGACGATTTCTCTGAGTGGTACACACAAGTTATTCAAAAAGCAGATTTAGCAGATTATTCTGCAGTATCGGGATGTATCGTGTATAAGCCAGGATCGTATGCTATTTGGGAAAAAATCAGAGACGTTACGGATGCAAAATTCAAAGCTGTTGGAATACAAAACGCATATTTTCCATTATTCATTCCAGAAAGTTTCCTTCAGAAAGAAAAGACACACGTTAAAGGTTTTTCGCCAGAAGTTGCATGGGTGACACATGCAGGTGGTTCAAAACTGAGTGAACGCCTGGCTGTCCGGCCAACATCTGAAACTATCATGTACGATTCGTACTCTAAATGGATTAGATCCTATAATGATCTTCCATTACGATTAAATCAATGGAATAATGTTGTTCGCTGGGAATTTAAACATCCTACACCATTCTTACGAAGCAGAGAATTCTTATGGAACGAAGGACATACTTGTTTTGCAACGAAAAAAGAGGCAGAAGCCGAACAGAAAGAAATACTGGGCATTTATGATACTGTGTGCAGAGAGTTGTTAGCTCTTCCATCATTAATTGGAAGAAAATCTGAAAAGGAAAAGTTTGCTGGTGCACTTTATACTGACTCTTTAGAATTTGTTATGCCAAACGGTAAAGCTATTCAGGGGCCAGACTTTCATCATGACGGCCAGAATTTCGCAAAGGTGTTTGATATTACATTTACGGATAAAAATGGTGCAAAAGAATATGTGTGGCAGAACACGTTTGCTATTACAACAAGAATGATTGGTGTTTTAATTGGAATGCATGGTGATGATAAGGGTTTGGTGTTACCTCCCTCGCTTGCATTAACACAGATTGTTATCATTCCTATTTTCTTTGATGATAGTAAAGCACAAGTGTTGAAAGAGGTAGAGTCTGTAAAGAAAAAGTTTGAAAAGAATGGATTCTCTATTCATATTGATGATCGTGAAGGATATTCTCCTGGCTGGAAATTTAATGAATGGGAGGTGAAAGGAATACCGTTACGGATAGAAGTTGGTCCTCAAGATGTTGAGAAGAAACAAGTAATTGTTGTGCGTCGGGATACTGGCGAGAAGAAAGCAGTTCCAACTACCACTATTGAAAAAGAGGTTACAACATTACTGCAAAAAATGCAGGAAAGTATGTTAAAGAATGCAGAAAAAGTGTTGAAAGAAAGTATTGTTAACGTCAAAACCATAAAAGATGCAGAAAAACAATTAAAAAATAAAAAAATACTTTTTGCACCGTGGTGTGGTACACAAGAATGTGAAGAACAATTCAAAGAGAAAACTGGTGCCAAATCGTTAAACTCGCCGTTTATACAACCACCCGTTACAGGGAAAAAATGTTTTGCATGTGATGCAAAGGCGACTGTATGGTTCTATTTTGGAAAAAGTTATTAGACTCTTTTCTTTTTACTTTCAATCTTTCGTTTCTTAATGCTCACCCAAATATCCTTTGAACGCGTATTTCTTGGTTTGCAAGTCAAAATACTTTTTCATGATTGCATGTAAGTTCCACACCCTGTAATATAACTGATCCCCGTAAATACTTTCAAAGTCTTTTCTCCACAGTTTCTGGTACCATATTCCTAACTTTGACGCAAACCGGCCTTTGAATCTTTTCTGCCAGTCATAAATAAGACTTGGCTGAATTTTAATGTACAGTCGTGCATTTGTTAAATCCTTTTTCTTCCCTTCAACATCAATTTGAATTTCAGTTATGTCCCATGAATGGACAGTAAAAATAATTTTGTAACTTATATAATCCGTAACATTCTTCGTCATTTCCCACATCCATTCCTGTTCTGCTCCGCTCGGCGAGGGAACTTTATGTTTGTAATCCTTTTCGTGCCACATATACCCATAATTCTTTGCCCAGTCGATAATTGCAGCGTACAAACCGTCAAAATCGAAAAGTCCAGTATATCGTAACGTAACAAGATTTAGTTTATCTTCTCCCATGTATATGATATGATTACTTCCAGTTATATAAATATTACGACGGCGAGCTTATTTTTTCTTAAACCATAACGAAAACGTTTCATCTTTTACCTTAAAATCTCCAGAAAACGGATATTTGCCTGAAGGGTCAGTTTCACTAATTTCAATTGTTGCTGCACCAACCTTTTCCGCAATAGACTTTTTCCATACAGCAAGCATTTCGTTCATTGCACCACGACATTTTATGTGGAGAACAATATCATCAGTTTTTTGAAACCCGGCTTTCTTTCGCGATGATTGAATATGCCGCATAACTTCCCGAGAGAATCCTTCTGCTTCAAGTTCATCATTTCGTGTGGAATTAACATATACAAACCCGTTCTTTATCACGGCTTCTGTATATCCCGGAGGAACGTCATGTTCAAAAACAAGCATTTCTTTTGTAATTTCAATTTTTTCCTTTCCAAGCATAAATGTGTACGTCCCATCGTTTTCAATACTGTGAAGTATTTTTGCTGGTTTTTCAGTATGTACCCTTGCAATAATTTCTTTTGATAATGAACCATAGACGGGCCCTATCTTTGAAGAGTCTGGCCGTATTGTAACTTTAACACCTGGAAGGGTGTTAAGGATACGAACAGATTTTGTGTTTGTTTGTTGTATAATTATATCTTTCAACGTTGTACCTGCTTGTATAACGTTCTTATCTGTACTTGCAACAACAATTTCTTGTACTGGCCATCGCAATCCTAACTTTGCTTTTTCCCGTGCGTTAAGCGCAGCTTGAATAATTTGTTTTACAATGTCAATATTCTGTTCAAGTTTTTTGTCAATATATTTTGTGTCGTATGTTGGCCAGTCATAATGGCTTATACTTTCTTCTTTTAATGTAAACTCGTCTTTAAAGTTAAGATATATTGCTTCGGTAATAAACGGCGAGATGATGTTAAACATTTTAAGGAATTCAAACAACACATGTGAAATCGTATACAGTACACTCTTTTTTTCGTTGTCAGTTCCCAATGCGGCTTTGTCTCGAATAAGTTGAATGTACGTTCTGCTCAGTTCTAAAAAGAGTTCTTCTAACAGAGGAATTGTTTCGTCAAGATGGTACGCATCAAACAATGCTGTAACTTGCTTTATCGTCGAATGTAGTTTTGATGTGATGTACTCTTCTTCAACACACATCTTTCTCGGTTTAAGTTTGAACGGATTAATATCATTTTCTTGTGCCATAGAAATTAAAAATTTATGGACGTTCCACAAGATTTGTAAGTACCTGCTTCGTAATGTTGCCTCGTCCCAACTGAATCGTATATCCTGGCCAGCATTTGTTTGGCACAAATAATATCGTAACACGTCTGCACCATGTTTTTCAATCATTTCGTCAGGAGCAATGATGTTACCAATAGATTTACTCATCTTTTCACCGTCGATGTCACGAAGCATACCATGCATGTACACATTTTTGTAACAATTTTTTCCAAATCCTAATTGTGAACAGATTGATGCCATGCTGAACCATAACCGTACTTGTTCGGTGGCTTCCAGGATTAAATCTGCGGGGAAGTATTTTTGAAGATAATCTTCACGCTGTGGATAATAAAAACAATTCCATGCTGCCGTGCCTGCATCAATCCAAACATCAAGAATATCAAGAATACGTTTCATTGTTCCTTTACATGAACATTGCCATGTAACAGAATCAATCCATGGCCTGTGTAAATTGTCTGGAACTTTACCTGCTTTTTCTTTAAGTTCTTTGATAGAACCAATAACGTCAATATTTTCACATGTAGTACATTTCCAAATTGGAACTGGCGTTCCCCAATATCGTTGTCGTGTAATTGAATTATCTTTTAAGTTTGATGTCCATGAATCAAATGCGTTTGTTTTTGGTGTCCACTGAACTTTCGCATTCTCTTGTATCATAGCATCTTTAAGATCTTCAATTTTGAAAAACCATTGTTTTGTTGTTTTGAAAATAACTGGGTTGTGACATCGCCAACATGTTGGATATTCATGTTCAACTTTTGTTGTTGCGATAAGTGCGCCAGACTTTTCAAGTTCTTTGATAAACTTTGTGTCGTCCTTTTTTGCAACCAATCCTGCAAACTTCCCAGTTTCTTTTGAGAATTCTCCCTTTTCATTAAGTGTATTAAACGGTGGAATATCATATTGTTTTCCTACTTCCTGATCTTCTGGTCCGCATCCTGGTGCACAGTGTACTAATCCTGATCCTGCAGAAAAGTCAACGTATTGTTCAGATAAAATTACTGTGTGAACGTTTGGATGTTCTTTCTTTAATTCTGTATGTGCAGGAATGTCATGTTCCCACGGATGTACATATTCTATCCCTTCAAGCGTTTTGCCTTTAAACTCTTCAAGGACTTTTAATTTCTTACCAGCAACAGACTGTACCAATGGTCCTACTAATCCTTTCCCGACAATCCACACATCATCTTCCACCTGTGCTCGAACATAGTCTAATTCAGGATTTACCATGATTGCGAGGTTGAACGGAATTGTCCACGGTGTCGTTGTCCAAATAATTAAATATTCATTTTTTGTTCCTTTAACTTTAAATTTTAAAAAGATTGAATCTTCACTCAATTCTTTATATTCACACTCATGTTTCGCAACTGCAGTTTCACAATCACCGCACCACGTCATAACTTTTTCTCCAAGGTATAACCGTTCTTTTTTCCAGGCTTGTTGCACCATCCACCATTCGCCTTCCATATACTCATTCGTGAGTGCCATGTACGAATCAGTATAATCCAGGGTGACTCCCATCCTTTTGAAATCGTTGGTCATCTGGTCGCCCATTGTCATACAGAAATCAATACATTCTTTGATAAACTTTCCAAGACCAAACTTTTCAATGTCGTCTTTCGTTTTAAGTTTGTGTTTTGCCATTACTTTGTGTGCCGTTGGCAAGCCGTGAACATCGTACCCGTTTCTGTCCCAAACGTCAAAGCCTCGACTTCGTTTGTATCGGAGAGCCATATCTTTTAATGACGTGTTCCATGCAGTTCCCAAATGTACTTTACCTGACGTGTATGGCGGCCCTTGTAAGAATGTAAACGGTTTCCCAGACTTGTTCTTTTTTTTCAGTTTTTCAACAGTTTTATGGTCGTTCCAATATTCTAGAATTTTTGGTTCAAGTTCCGCATGGATGTACTGTTCAAATTTCATTAATAGAATGAATTATCGAGGTATTTAAAAATATTGTTATAGGGAACTCATTTTAACAAAATAACATTTCCTCTGCCTTTCTTCACTTTCTCAACTTTTCCATTGTGTTCCAATTCTGTTACGATTAAACTTATTTTTGCTTCCGATAAATGTAACATTTCTCTTCGTAACTCTTTCTGTGTTATCCTTCCGCCGTGCTTTTGTATAATTTGTATTACGTCGTCAATATATTGTGGTTCTCTCGCAATATCCTCTTTATGTTCTTCTGTCGTTTTTGCTTTCTCAAGTGCAAAGTTTTTTCTAAACTTTCGTAAAGGTCCATACTTTACCCTTTTTCTGCCAAATCTCCAAAGCAAGAATATGATAATACATCCCGTAATGATATATCTCCATAAAGGATATCCTTCTTCTGGTACTTCTTCTGTAAAGAATAAGAACTGTTCCTCGGTATCCTGCCAGAGTGCATCTTCCTCAACGAAAGAGGGTAATAAAAAAAGATCATAAATACGTGTCGTTTCATCTGTTATTGCTATATATTCTTCAGTTTGAATAAATCCTTTCTGTGCCGTCAGAGTATACTCTCCAATGGGTAATTCAAACGAGTATGTGCCATCTTTTGACAGATATTTTTGATTGTTAATCCCGATTAAAACGTCATTTTCGAGCATTAACAGTGAGTTGTAAACTGAACCTTGTAATGTAGCAGCACTCACATATGGGACCATAATACAAAAAAGTATAATGCATAACTTCCAGTTCATATTGTACATCATGGTCCACAACTATAAATAAATATCGCTATAACTATGTTTACCACTTGAAAATACTAAAATGACCGAAACATTTAAATAGAAACCCCTCTTCACGAGTAGTAAACATCTATCACCTCTTTTTCCCCAGCCAGTCATTTCGGTGATTGGCAGGGGTTTTATACTTACTTTTTGTGTTTGGTTTTACGTTCAAACTTGTATATAAAGATGAGTGTTGTTATTAATACTCCTAGAACAAATCCAAGTCCGCCAAAAAGCCATTCTTGCGGGATGGTGAGCATAGTGAGCTCTAAAAATGATACTTTCTCAGGGAAATACATGCTTAACTCGCCCATTTCTAACGCATATTCCATATACAAAAGAGCAGTATAGGGTTCCTGTTCTTGCAATGATTGTGCATACTGGTAATATGAATAGCCTAATATTGGAAATATACCTTCTGCACTATTGTCTGAGATGACCCGTTCCGCGGCTCGTTGTTTACTTTCAAAAAATGGGAGTATTGTGTCTTCCTGTAACCCTAACGAACTTAGTACAGCATTCGCATCCGCTTTTGCTTGCGATGCAGTAATTAAACAAAGTGCAAACTTACTCTCGTTTTGTGCTTGGTACGCCATATCAATTTTTTCTTTAATATTCAATGTTAATGCCGGCGAAATAAACAGATCAATGTATTGATGACGTTGTTCAGCTTCAGATATCTTTTGTATGCATGAATTTTTAACATTTTCTTTGTCAAACATAAACTCTTTCCCGTCCATTGTAAAAAACTGCATCCATGACAAAGCAGAAAAAAATCGTTCTTCAGCGTATGCTAAAATGTATGTCATTTCTTCGAATGATTCTGTTCCTGTTCTTTCTTCAAATAGTGCAATTTGTTCTCTAACATCATTTATACGTTCCTTGACAATCATAAACGTTTGCAAGTCAGTAATTGTTTCAATAGGTTCTTCATTGATTTTTGTTTCTAACGCATTAACTTTCTTTTCAAGGACAGTAAATAACATGTTCATTTCTCCCTGTGTTATTTCTTTCCGAGTATAATATTCTTTTTTCAACTCTATATTCGTTCCAAAACAATAACTTGCTGCCGAATACAGATCATTCTTTTCTGTTGCATTATCTGCGCGTTCTTTTCGTGTCTGGATGTCCTGCAGAACATTCTCTGGGAGAGTTATATCCTCGTCTTTCAATTCTTGTTCAAGACTGTCTATCCTACTACATAAAACATTTTTAAGACCTTTCATGATAGTTGTATACTCACTATTTTCTATAATGGTAACATCTTTATGATTAAGATTAATTCCTGTAAGGTAGAATACCACCTCGTCAAGTTCTGATACTTCTTGAACGTCAAGACTAAGGTTTGTTTTTCCATATTCAATAATGTTAGTTTCATTATCACTGAGAGAGGTACCATACGCGACGAGTACTTTTCTAAGTCCTGCAGTTGATGCCGCTTCTAACTTTTCTTTTACTCCACCAACAGGTCCTACAATGCCTCCCGAATTTATAGTTCCTGTAATTGTGACATCATCATTATAGTCTAAGTCAAGGACTGCAATCGTTGTTAACGCTGCAATTGCCGCTCCTGCACTTGGTCCCCCTATAATGTTTGACTTTGCTTTGATAGTATAGATAAAATCGTACTGTGCACAGTCAAGATGAAAATGTTTACATGCAATTTCCTTTGCAAACCGTGTTGATATTTGTGTGTCCATTTTCGTTACGGGAAATGTGTCTAAGAAAACTCTACCCGTTCCTTCTTTCAGCTCAAGGTACAAATCTGCGTCACTACCTTCATAATGGTCGCCGACTTCCTGCACTGCAAGAAGTTTGATATTGTACAGTTCCGGTTGTGCTAAAGTTAGTGTTGAGAGGAGAATTATTGTAAAGAGTACTATTATACTTCGTTTCATGTATATGTTTAAATTTGAAAGAGTTATAAATGTTGTTGTAGTTTGAATTCTAAAATGGGTAATTGAACAGAAAGTCATTTAAAAATATAACAACAATTAGTTTTATTGTTCTCTTATGATTTCAATACTTGTTAGTTTAATAGAGAATAAGATACTTACTTGAGAATAACAAACATTATAAGATGGACCGAATTTCATAATTTAATGACTACACGAGACTCACTGGAAGAATTAACATTTAATGA
>PCYB01000081.1 GCA_002762845.1 Candidatus Woesearchaeota archaeon CG10_big_fil_rev_8_21_14_0_10_36_11 | reverse complement strand
GATTTTCAAGAAAAATAAGTTAAATTTGACAAACTGTCAAATGGATATTTAGGATGAAATAGTTAGCAAACTGTCAAACTTGGGTTGTAAATAGTTCTGGGGATGAGGTTAATCCTAAACCAATAGGTGCCCCTGTAATTTTTCATGTAAACCAAAGGCCTTATTTTCCTCGTGAGGATCAGTATGATAATCAAATTGAAACTATTACAAGAAATGTTCCTGATGGCGCAAATGTATATATGAAATCAGCCAACCTCTTTGAAGCACCAGTTATTGTTTCTCCTATTTGGGATTATCTTGCTGTACAATATTATAAAATATAATTTTCTATTCTTAAATTAACATAGGACATAACTCGGAAAAATACTCAAGAATAACATCATACAACTCTTTCTCGGACCCATATGTTTTTATACACAAAATCATTACTCCACTAAAAGAGGTTAGAATGAAAAAGAAGTGTCCCAAGATTGGTTTAGCGTTAGGTGCAGGCGGTGCACGAGGATTTACACATATAGGCGTTCTTAAAGTATTAGAAAAACACAAAATATTTCCAGATTATATTGCGGGAACTTCTATGGGCGCGGTGATTGCATCAGCGTATGCTGCAGGTCGTTCTCCAGACGAAATAGAACGCATTGTAATGCAAACTGACTGGCGAAAGATTGTTGATTTTACAATACCTAAAGCAGGAATAGTTCAGGGAAAAAAAATTAAAAATAAGATTCGCGAATTGGTATTTGATTCTGAGTTTAAAGATCTTAAAATACCTTTACGTGTTGTTGCATATAACCTTACACAAAAAAAAAAAGTTGTTTTCTCGAAAGGGGACGTTGCAGAAGCAGTCCGTGCATCAATTTCCATTCCAGGAATATTTAGACCTGTAAAAATTGGCACTTCTCAATACATTGATGGTGGTATTGCTGATCCTACACCATTTGACGTTGTCCGAGACATGGGTGCAGACATTGTTATTGCAGTTGATCTCTTTTCTAAAACGAAATCTATTTCGGGTTCTATCATACGGAAAAGTGACCTTCTTACTATATTCAAAAAGAAATTCGTTGCGGAAGAGCTGGAACTGACAAAGAACCTTATTTTTCCTGAACGATGGCCAGGATTTATACGAAAAATTATGATATGGTTATTTGACAAGATACTCTATCCTGCAAAAGTTTTTCGCATGATGGCAGGAAAGGAACGTTTTCCAATAGCACAAGTACTCGATTCCACTGTTGCTATTCTCACGAACAACCTCGCAAGAGAACGTCTTGAACATGGCAATATTGATATTCGTGTTAAGCCTTCATTTGGCACACTTGGCTGGTCAGATTTTGATAAAGCTCATACGTTTGTCAAACATGGAGAAAAAGCGATGAAAGAAGAAATTGGTCATTTAAAACAGAAGTTACGTCGTTGTTAAACAGTTACATTTTTCATATCTTTATATTTTACATGAACTTTTCTACCTGTTGTAACGTCCTGCAGCAAGATATCTTTCCCTACAATTTTTACTGTATATTTGTCACCTTTATAGACAACAACGTCATCTTTCTTGAACGGGATACCACGAAATAAGACCGTCAAACGATATATCTCCTTTCCACTTTTACGACCGAAAATGCTTGCAGTAACAATTGTTTGACCACCAAACTGTTTCTGTAACTTTGTTCCTAACGCCCGTGTAAAATTGTTATCTGAAAGGTAATAATCAACCCCGCTTTTAATTTTCTTTGTCTTTGTTACATGAACGCGGGCTTTTACAACTTCTTCCTGAACAAAATCCATGACGTTATCGGTAACATCACGTAACTGAAGAACTGCTTCATAATATTCAGAATGTTTTCCCTCAATAGATCGTACCATCCACAAAAGAATGTATATGGTGTTTAAAATGCTTTTGTTTCAAAAAGTTTATATTGTTTGACCACTTGGGAGTGCTATCTATGGATGAACCAAAGAAATTGGTACAAAAACCAGGTGTGCTTCAAACCTATCATCGACTTTCACTTAACGATCTTTCGTTAACGTTAGGTGCAGAACTTCTTTTTGATGACCATCATCTTGTTATGGAAGCGTATATAGTTCACTTTGATGATTGTACTGCCCGAGGGTATGTTGAAATAAGTGAACGTCGCGAGTATGCTGATAAAAGTTATGAACTCTGGCGATGTGATACAAAAAGAAATTTGGGAGTTGAATCTTTGTTGCTGCATGGTGACATTATCATGTTTGAAGATGCAGTTTGTGATGTTGTATATGGTTTGGGACATCTTTTTCGCAGTAAAACTGCACCCTATGTTGATGGTCATGTAACATTAGACCAGCTCGAAACACTTTGTCAGGGAGTAGCGGCAGGAATGTCTATAGTACGTCATATTCTTACCCAGAGATAATATTTTTTCAACAATATTTTTAAAAACTCGATACAAATGATTTGTTTATGGTTTCAGAGAATGTTCAAGAAGAAATGGAAAAACAACAGTATCGTTTCGTTGGTAGTCATAGTGTTGTAAAAGTATGTGGATGGACACGTACCATGATTAATGGTAAAGGAAGCTGTTACAAACACAAATTTTATGGTATTGAAAGTAATAAATGTATGCAAATGACAACGTGTTTAAGTTGTGCAAACAGGTGTTTATTTTGCTGGCGTGGACATAAAGAACCTGTTCATAAAGAATGGAATGGAAATGTAGACGACCCTTCATTTATTCTTAACAAAAGTATTGAGGAACATCATAAATTATTGGTTGGATTTAAAGGGTCTGCAAAAGCAATCCAATATAACGAATCAACAACGGTAAAACATGTTGCTCTTTCTTTAACAGGAGAACCAATCATATATCCAAAAATTAACGAGTTTATTGATTTGTGTTATCAACGCGGAATTTCAACATTTTTGGTAACAAATGCACAGTATCCCGAACATATTAAAGAATTAAAACCAGTAACACAACTTTATGTGAGTCTTGACGCCCCAACGAAGGAGTTGTTACAAAAAGTCGATGTTCCATTATTTGCTGATTATTGGGACCGATTATCATTGTCGTTACAATATCTCTCACAAAAAGAAGGAAGAACGTGCATTCGGTTAACGATTATTAAATATGTTAATGATACCAACCATAAAGAATATGCAAAATTAATCTCACGAGGTAATCCCGACTTTGTTGAAGTAAAAGCGTACATGCATGTCGGTTCATCGAGGAATTATCTCGAAAGAAAAAACATGCCGTTGCATGAAGAAGTTGTTTCTTTTTGTCAAGAGTTAGCAAAATACCTCTCGGAGTATGAATTAATGTCTGAACATATCCCGTCCCGAGTAGTTTTGTTTGCAAAAAAGAAATTTAAAAAGGATGACGGATGGTACACGTGGATAGATTTTGCTAATCATACAAATCTTGTTAAGACTCCGGAGACAGGCATTAGTGGGAAAGGGACATTGAAATAAATTATCGTGAAGCAACAAGTTTCTGATGAGCTTTGTACAATCCTGCTGCAAGCAAATCGGCACTTGCGGTGATATATTCAATATTCAAATCAGGATGTTGTGGAACAGTATCCAAACAAACAACTCTATCAATAAATGTTCTGTCGTTTGCTTTCGTATGTTGTTGCGGCATTGTAACGGCATGACTGGTCCAAAGTTCGACATGTACATTTTCTCCACCACTTTGTTTTATCCACTGAGCTTTTCCATTAGCAGTACCAAGACTTGCTGCCATATCATCAATTATAATATACGTGCCCTGCGGATCAATATTTACTTCTCTAATTTGACTAAATTTTTGTACTAAAGTAGTTTTATCACCATAAGAAACTCTGTCTGAGCTAAAGTATAAAAGAAGGCTATAAAACTCATCTGGTTCCAATTCCGGAAAAGCTCTTTCAACAAAATTTTCACATCTTTTTTCTGTTCCCTCATCGACAACAACAATATATAAATGTCCTTCCTTTCTTATTTTAAGTTCTCTAATTCTTTCTTGGTAAGGGCGACATCGTAAAAGTACATCTTTTGCTGTCTTTGCAGATAGACCTAATTTGTATGGATTAATACCCCTGCTTGATTGAAATGGATTGATTGCATGAAAGTCAATACCTACATCTTCCGCTTCCTGCGTAGCTTTTAGTGAATGGGGGTCAATAGTTAAAATTGCTCCCAAACCATCCTTTTGCCAATCATGTATCATTCGATGTAAAGAATCAAACTGAAAGAATCCCCTTATTCTATATTTATCAACACTATGTGATCTGACATATGTAAGGTAAGGAGCAACAAGAGTTCTTTGTAACGTCTCTGTGTTCTTAAGCAAATCAAGGAGTCCTCTGACGGCCATAACATGATCATTAACCGATACTCTTTGGGTGTCTCCCTCATAAACTAAACGATTCGGTGTCAGTAAATGTTCAACCAAAGCAACATGTTTACCTCGTATAATATCATAAAGTTGATTTCTTCCAATATCTGTCTGGACTTCAGCATCAGCAAAGAAATCACTTACTAAAGGATGTTTATGGTCTTTAAGCGTTCCTTTTGGTACATCTTTTCTTCTACTTGGAGCCAGTAATTCAACTTGGTCTTCTAACCTATAATCTCTTCTTAAAATCGTAAATATTTCAGTAGCAAGTTCTGTTGTTTCATGTCCCGAGCATGGTACTAAAAGAAGTTTTGTCTGACTAGCCATACATTTAATATCGGGAATGACTTATTATCCTTTTCCTCATTTCAGTATATCTATTGGAGTACACAATTCAAACAAAAACCTTATAAAACACTATTCTTCTTATAGATAAATGACATTAACAACACAAGAACAGGCAGTACTAAAAGCGTTAGTAAAGAAAGAGTTAGCAGATATTAAAGAATTGGGAGATTCATTTGACATTGTTAACTCTCCATTCCTAAGCAGCATTTCTCGAATGAAAGCAATGGATATACAGTTTCTTAAAACTGAAACTCTTTACATAAAGTTTTTAGAAGACCTGATTCAAAAATTATAAAATGGCAGATGAAGAACAAATGAAACAGTTGTTCACACAGTTTCAAATGTTGCAACAGAACATTGAACAACTGACGGAACATGTACAAAAATTGCATCAACAAAATGCTGAACTAGAAGAATCTGTTACTGCACTAAAAGAATTTTCTCAAACCCTTCCTGATACTGACGTCTTTGCTCCTATAGCAAACGGAATATTCATCAAAGGAAAAGTTGTTGACAATCAAAAGTTATTGGTTAACGTTGGTGCAGATACTGTTGTTGAAAAGTCTGTTGATGAAGTTGCTGGGATGCTTGAAAAACATCAACAAAGCACGACTCAGAACATATTGGAAGCAGAAACACTATTACAAGGTTTTCAGGAACAGGCAATGAGGATATATCAAGAAGTTGAGAAAGTAAACAAAGAGTAAATCAAACATGTTTGGGAAATTAAAAGATAAACTGAAAAGTGCACTCAACGTCTTCTCAAAGAAGGCAGAGGAAGAAGCAGAGGTAGAGGAAGCTGTAGAAAAGGTTGTTGAAACGGAAGAAATAGTAGAAAAAGAAGTGCCAAAAAAGGCAGAACCTAAGAAAGAAAAACAAGTAAAAGAGAGAAAAGAAAAAGTAGAAGTTAAGAAAGAAACTGTTTTAATTTTTCATGGATGGGAAGATAACGCTGAATCTGGATTTATACCTTCTCTTAAAAGTTTTTTGAACAAAAAAAACTACACTGCTCTTTCATTCAATCAACCTAATACTAAATCCCCAAAGTTTGATGAATGGTTTTCTTTTATTGATACAAAGATATCTGCTTTAGATAAAGATAATCTGAGTTTAGTTGGACATAGTATGGGTGGTTTATTAGCATTAAAATTAGCAGAAAAATATCAGTTACAAAAACTATTTCTTATTGCTCCTGTCGGTTCAAAACCTTCCGAGAAGTATTTTCAATCTATAAGTAAAGAACTAGACAAACAAGACTTACAAATTTACAAAGAGTATCAGGATAAATCTTTAGACATACAAAGAATAAAAAGTAACGTAAAAGAAATCGCGTTTGTTTTTGGACTAAAAGATACATGGATTACAGAAGAAATTAGAACATTTTACATTAACTCATTTAAAGATGTTGCAGAGATTCATATTTTTGATAGCTATGCACACATGAGTCCAAACGAAGGAACGAAAGAATTACCAATTGTAAATGAACTTTTTACAAGGAAATTCAAACATGGTGTTGTTGAGCATAAAGAAACAAAACAAAAAGTTATTATTGAAGAAAAAGAAATAGTCGAAGAACCGCAAAAGGAAGACCAGAAAGAAAAGAAAAGCTTTTTCAAAAAATTATTCTCAAAAGACGAAAATGAACAGGTTGTTGAAAAAGAAATTAAGACACAAAAAGAAGAAGAATCAATTATTGAAGAACAACAGGAAGAAAAGAAAAGTATCTTTGAACGAGTCAAACAAAGTATTACAACAAAGACAATCAGTGCAGACAAATTTGACGAATTGTTTTGGAATTTAGAAATTGTCCTTCTTGAGAATAACGTTTCTGTTGAAGTTATTGATAAAATCAAAAATGATCTCAAGAAAGAATTGATTGATAAACCACTCCCGCGCGATGTTCCAAAAAAAATTGAAGAAACATTAAAGAATACCCTTCACGAAATTTTATCTTCAAAGAAGATTGATCTTATTGCAATGGCACGCGGTAAAAAACCGTTCGTGATTACATTTTTCGGTATTAACGGGACGGGAAAAACAACATCAATTGCGAAATTAACACATTACTTTCAACAGCATAAGTTATCTGTTGTCCTTGCAGCATGTGACACGTTCCGAGCAGCAGCGATTCAACAATTAGAAGAACATGCAGTTAAACTCGGTGTAAAAATAATTAAACACGATTATGGTTCTGATGCAGCAGCAGTCGCATTTGATGCCGCAAAGTATGCAGAAAAAAACAATATTGACGTTGTTATGATTGATACCGCAGGAAGGTTACATTCTAATACAAACCTCATGGCAGAATTGGAAAAAATAATCCGAGTTACAAAACCAGATTTAAAAATATTTGTCGGCGAGTCGATTACTGGAAATGATTGTATTGAACAGGCAAAGAAATTTAACGAACTTGTTGAAATGGACGGCGCAATCCTTACAAAAGCAGACGTTGATGAAAAAGGTGGCGCGCCATTATCGATTTCGTATACAATTAAAAAACCAATTTTGTTTTTGGGAGTTGGTCAGAAATATGAGGATCTTGAAGAGTTTGATGCAAACAAAATATTACATCATCTTGGTTTCTAAGCATGGAAATTAAAAAAGAACGAAAGGATAATTCGTATTCAATACGTATTGCTGCAGTAAAAGATAAGAAAGAAGTTGGTTCCGTGTATCTTTATATAATTTCAAACGATTTTCATGAAGAACCGTACGGTATAATGGAATATCTCATTGTTGACGAGAAATACCGTGGTCAAGGAATCGGAACTGAATTGATACGATTAATCATTGATGAAGCTAAGAAACAGGGATGTTATAAACTTTTGAGTCAAAGTCGTCATTCTCGACCGAAGGTCCATGCATTGTATGAAAAGTTTGGTTTTAAAAATCACGGTTTGAATTTTAGAATGGACTTGGTTGATTCTTCCAAGAAATTATAAGAACACTTTTGCAAGTAAATATCTTCCTAGTTTATATGTAAAATCATAATTCTCTAACTCTCGCAGCGAAACATTCATTTCTTCTTCTGAGAATGCACCATATTTTTGCAAGAGTATCATGCCACACATGTCCAAACTCGTGAATGATTGTACTGGCACCATATTCTTTCTTTGAAGCATTTCTTTCATAGAGGAATACTACTCTCCCTTCAACTCTTCCTAACCAACATTCACTAGTTTCAGAAATGATAAATCCCCTAACTTGTTCTTGTCGTATAATGTCGTAATAGTCCCAATTTTCACGGGCAATGTTGTTTGCTTCATGAAAATGTTTTAAAGAATCATTAAAAAGTATGCTCGGTGAAAGAATACGGATGGAGGGTTCTTCAACTTTCCGTTCAAGACATTCATGGAGGCTTAGTTCTGACGGTGGATTCCTAACTCCACTACTTACACTAACACCTAATATAATAAGTAACAGAGATTCAACTATTCTAGTACCAACTTTTTTCATAACGGAAAATCATGTTTTTATTGGCTTATAAACGTTCTGACACATTTAATTTACTCTAATGTTAAGATGACAAAAAAGAATACTTTTCACAAACTTATTTAAATTAGTAAAATAAAAATAATTACTATGACAACGTTCTACTTCAAAACGTATGGGTGCGCTGCGAACCAAGCAGATTCTGAACAGATGGCGGGACTGTTACGGGAAGCACAGTTTAGTCCTTCCGATACGATTGAAGATGCAGACATTGTCATCTTTAATACTTGTACAGTTAAAGGACCAAGCGAATCACAATTTTTTAAAGATTTAGAAGAATTTAAAGTAGAACACCCATACAAAATTGTTATTGTTGCAGGGTGTATCGCACAGACAGATCCACATAATTCACTTTTAAAAGATGTGTCTTGTATAGGAACAAAACAGATTCATCATATTGTTGAAGTGGTTGAAGAATCGTTGAACGATAACGTTGTTAAAATGTTGGAAATGGGTGAAATGCCACCACTTAACCTTCCACGGATACGGAAAAACCCTGTTATTGAAATAGTTCCAATCAGTCGAGGATGTATGGGCGCATGTTCATTCTGTAAAACGAAAGCGGCTCGGAAGAATCTTGTATCATATCCAATACAAGATATTATTACTGAAACAAAGAACGCTGTTCAGGATGGCGTGAAAGAAATTTGGTTAACAGCACAAGACACGTTCTGTTACGGGTTTGATATTGGGACTGATTTACCAGCTTTATTGAAAGAGTTAGTTACTATTCCTGGCGAGTTTACCATTCGTATTGGCATGGGCAATCCTAACCACATACCGAAGATTGGCGATGCGTTACTTGAAATGTATACTCATCCAAAGATATTCAAATTTTTACATGTACCGTTGCAAGCAGGTGATGATGTTACTCTTCAAGATATGAAAAGAGGATATACTGTTGATGATTTTTTTACAATAATTCAACAATTTAGGAACTTATTTCCCGCAATTAACATTATGACAGACATTATTGTTGGATATCCAACAGAAACGGAAGAACGGTATTGGAATACATTGGAAGCTGTTAGAAAACTTGCACCGGACTCCATTAACATCTCACGATTTTGGTCACGGCCGGGAACACTTGCTGCCGAGTTGAAACAACTTCATGGAGATGAAGTTAAACGTCGTTCGAGGGTTTTAACTGGCATCTTTGAAAACATTTCGACGTTACAGAACGAGAAGTGGATTGGATGGGAAGGGCCAATACTTATTGATGAGAGAGGTAAAGACAATCAATTGATTGGGAGGAATAATTATTACAAACCAATTATTGTTGAAGGTGATTTTAAACTTGGCGATGTTGTTAATGTGAAAGTTGTGAAGTCTGGGATGTTTGATTTGAAAGGTGATGTGGTAGGAGTATGATGAAAAAAATGATATATGACTCTCTTGTTAGAAACATAAGCACAAACTATGTTTCTTTTGATGATGGTAGTGTTACTAAGAGATATAGGTCTTTTAGTTTCCCAAGTCTGTGGGGAATAGTATCGGGAAGACCATTCCGAACTGCTTTACAAAGGTTTAGGCGGGAACTCCATGTTGCCACTTATTTGTATAACGAAGGGCTCAACGTTTCTCATGTTATCGGGAGGCACATTCACAAAAAAAGATGTTTTTTAAAGATGGTGCTGCTAATTACTTGAATGCTTTAGGAACATTATTCTCTGGAGCAGCTGCTATTATGTCAAATTCTGAAGAAGATTCAATCAGAGAAAAGTTACAGGGTCTTGAAGGTCTTACTATCGACTTACATATAATTGGTCTTGCAGAAAAAATGGTTGTTATATCTGAAAAAGGTCAGGTTCAACCAGAAGGTTTTCCTGCTCCGATAAATCCTGATCGCCCAGCGTATTTAGGAAAATTGAGACAATTTCATTCTGATATCGCAGGAATTGCTGTCATTGGAGATAATCCATTCCTTGACGTTTTCCCCGTACTTCTTAATGGAGGTTATGGAATTCTTTTAGAAACAGAAGTGACACAAGGATATGAAATTCCTTTTCTGAAAGCACATCCACGTGGCCATTTTGCTCGTAATTATGATGAGGCTTTAAGATTCTTAGAACTACATAAAGCGTAAATATTTTTTCTCTACCAAAACCATTTTAAAAAAACTTCAACATTCTCAAAATTTATGGAAAAATAAATAAGCCGTCTCCACTAGCTTTCTCATCAGTTGCTTCAGTCACTTCACATATTTCTAAGGGTAAATCTGGCAATTCTCTGTTTATGTATCTTTCTGGTTTTATTATTGAGAAAGTAAGGGTGTGATAGTCTGGTTGATTTATATCGGTTTTATACACAAATACTTGATTCGCTCCAATCATTGCATCAAGAAATCCCTCCGCTCTTTCTACTTTTCGATTTCTTGGTCCGTCGTAAAACTCTTTTCGGTTATCAACTACATTATCTCTAGCATCGAGAACTTCAAACCTAAACCCAAGTAGTTTACCGCCATTACCACCACCAATTTCTCCTCTATCATTTGTTGTTACATAACTTATTCTTATGGCCCTTGCTGAAGTCACGTAATGATACATAAGGTTTATACCTGGCCCCTCGCCTAATGAAACAGAATCATTAATAGAATATGGGGGAACACATTTTTCATCTCTTGGTTTAAGCCAGACTAGTCGCGTTGGGTAACTCATTATCATATTTGTAGAACCACAATTTTAAAGTCTTTTTGATGTTAGATTAGTTACATTATATAAATCGTGTTTTTGTTCTCCGAAACTCTTAAAAACTACTTATTACTTTTTATTAACCGTGAAAGCAAAAGAACTCAAAAAGAAGTATCTGGATTTCTTTAGAAGTAAAGGTCATGCAATCATTCCATCTGCGCCGTTAATACCTGAACATGATCCTTCTGTCCTGTTTACGACGGCAGGTATGCATCCGTTAGTTGTTTTCTTTTTAGAACAAGAACATCCTTTAGGAAAGAGGGTTGCGAATGTACAGAAATGTATTCGAACTGGAGACATTGATGAAGTTGGAGATGCAACCCATCATACATTTTTTGAAATGTTAGGTAATTGGAGTTTTGGAGATTATTTTAAAAAAGAAGCAATTGAAATGACTTTTGAGTTCCTGACAAAAGTGTTAGGATTGCCTTTATCACATTTAGCGTTTACATGTTTTGCAGGGGATAAAGATGCTCCGAAAGATGAAGAATCTGCGAAATTCTGGCGAAACCTGGGAGCACCAGAAGGGCGGGTTGCTTTCTTAGGCAAGGAAGATAATTGGTGGGGTCCCGCTGGAGAAACTGGACCCTGTGGACCAAGCACAGAAATGTATTATTGGACTTCTAAAGATATGCCTCCGGAAAAGTTTGATGTTAATGACAAACGTTGGGTTGAGATTGGTAACGACGTTATAATTGAATATGAAAAGACTAAGTCTGGCAATTTTAAACCGTTAACAAAAAAGAGTATTGATTTTGGTGGGGGAGTTGAAAGGACGATCGCTGTGCTTAACGGATTAGACGATAATTATCTAACAGATCTTTTTTTACCAATAATTAAAGAGATAGAAAAAATCACAAAAAAGAAATATGAAGAGTATACAAAACAAATGCGAATCATTGCAGATCATATGCGAGCATCGGTATTTATTCTTGGTGATGAACGTGGTGCTGTTCCATCTAATGTTGATCAGGGATATATCTTAAGAAGGTTTATTAGAAGGGCAATACGACATTTAAAGTCGTTAGGTGTTAAGGATATTAACACATCTCTCTTTGCAGAGAAAATAATTAGTATGTATAAAGAAGAATATCCTCTTCTGGAAGAAAAACAAAACTTCATCCTTGATGAACTACATAAGGAAGAACAAAAGTTCATGAAAACTTTAGAAAATGGATTACGAAAATTTGAGACTATGACGGCAATATCAGAAAGGATTAATGGCAAAGACGCATTTTTATTATTTCAATCGTACGGATTTCCTATAGAAATGACACGCGAACTTGCTGAAGAAAAAGGAGTTATTGTTGATGAAGCATTGTTTGCAGTAGAATTTGAAAAACATCAACAATTGTCACGAGTTGGCGCTGAGAAAAAGTTTAAAGGCGGATTAAGCGATGCATCGGAAGAAACGACAAAGTTACATACTGCAACACATCTGTTAAATGAAGCATTACGACGCATATTGAAAGAAGACATACGTCAACGAGGAAGTAATATTACTGCTGAACGTCTTCGGTTCGATTTCAATTTTTACAGGAAATTAACATCTGAAGAACTTAAAGCGGTTGAAGACGAAGTAAATAGGGTTATTCAACTACAATTAGATGTTGAACGGAAGGAAATGCTGTTAGATGATGCGTTGAAATCTGGCGCGCACGGCGAGTTCGGTGCAAAATATCCTGCGAAAGTGTCTGTGTATTCCGTATCCGATTATTCAAAAGAGATTTGTATGGGTCCGCATGTGAAGAACGTATCTGAATTAGGAACGTTCAAAATTATTAAAGAAGAATCTTCTTCTGCTGGTATTCGAAGAATTAAAGCAGTGTTGAAATAATAAATGGTGCGGCGGCCGGGACTTGAACCCGGGTCGCAGCGTGTTTGTGTAGCAAACATTCCAAAAATCATGGATTTTTACTATTGGCAACGCCGCATACTAACCACTATACTACCGCCGCACAAGGTACAACTAAAAATTGGTTCTTAATAAAGTTTTTGTAAAAAGAAATTGAAAAAATAAAAAAATAAAATTTTACTTTCGTGCAAATACAAACACTGCTTTCAGTGCAACTATAATGGTTGCAGGGACAAACAATGTTAAAATTCCTCGAAGAATGTTTCTTATCACGGGAGCAACTGCATCAAACACGCCAACTTGCACTCCCAAAAATGATACTAACACAAGTACTGTTCCGCTTGTAAGGAATCCAGACACTTCTTGCAAGCTAATGTTCAATAGTCCTACAACAATACCTAAAAGAAACACAACCCATAAGATTGTTGTTTGGTATGGTCCCGTGTATCCTAATCCTAAAAGAACGGCTAATATAACTCCGATAAGGAACGACCAACTTCCAATAAGGTTTCTGTTGAAAACTGTACTTCTCTTTTTTACCATCTGTATTATCACCTCTTTTATGGTTTGTAAGGAATATGTTTTAGTATATATTATTTTTGTTGCATAAAAAGCTTTATAAAACACATCTTGTTTTACAACAATATCCCTCCTTAGTTTAGCGGCTAGAACGCTCGGCTGTAGATACTCTTTGGAATTGTCATTATGACTGAAATGAAAATGAGTCAGCCGTGACCGAGAGGTCCCCGGTTCAAATGCAAGTAACCTATGCAAGTTGGGCGGGCATAAAGCCCACCGAGCGAAACAGGTTATTGCGTGAAAGTCCGGGAGGAGGGACTTCGAGGGAAGGGCACGTTCTGTCTTTCCTTCACTTATTTCTTTAAATCTTTGTCAGGTATCTAAGAACCTATAACTCCATCACAACAATTAAATACAATAACATTTTCTCTTACTGAAAAAGAGGTATTCCACATGACACCAGATATTCTCATAAATCAATCGGTTGCTATTCTCTGTGATGGGAACAACATTGAACGAAGTATTCATGAAGTTGCAAAGAATCAAAGTACAATGATAAATTTTGACACGCTTATTCCCAAACTATTGAGCAAAAGGGGACTTAACCGTCTTATTTATTTTAGGGAAGGTAAAAGTATTTCTTCTAAACTTGCAGAACGGTTACATGAACATTATTATGGATCTGTTATTCCATGCCATAAATCTGCAGACATTCCTCTTTCCATCAAAGCAACACAACTGGCATCAAAAGTTGATACTATTATAATCATGTCGGGAGATTCTGATTATGTTGAGCTTGTACGACATTTAAAGAGTGAAGGTGTACGTGTTGAAATTGCAGCAGTACGAGAAACAACAGCACGAATTCTTGTTGACGAAGCGGATTATTTTCATCCAATAACAGAGAAAGATTGGTTTGTTTATACCTCTCCTAAGTCCTCTGCTACAAAAGTAAAGAAAACCGTTTCGCATAAAAAATAACGAATTAAACTGAATGTAGTCT
>PCYB01000034.1 GCA_002762845.1 Candidatus Woesearchaeota archaeon CG10_big_fil_rev_8_21_14_0_10_36_11 | reverse complement strand
AAATGAAACGAAATAATCTATCGAAGGGAAATTATTTTAGGATAACACACGTTTGCTATCGTCTATTCATTTAAAAATTAACATATCGTAGAACCGTCTTTAACTCCTTTCACAGAAACATACCATTTAGACGTTTTCATTTTCGCATCGCCAAACATGACATTTCCGTCCTTGACACGTAATGTAAGTTTCAGAAATTCGTTAAATGAAACTTCTTTTGGAGATGGAGAATGACATTCAAATTGTACAATATCGCCAATAGGAGCAGAACCAACGCCTAACAGTTCTAATTTTCCTGTATCTTCTGCTACCATAATCATTGCTTCACTGAGTTCTCCCCTAATTTTAGCTTTGGCCAAATTAACACAAAAAACAGCTTTCATTCCCATTAAATCCTTTTGGAAGAAATGTTCCCTGAGACCAGCAACAACTTGTCGTTTTTCATCTTTAAAGTCAACCTGTAACACATACAATTTATCTGCATCGGGGTGATTCTTAACATCAATAATCTTCCCTACTTTCATCTGTAATGGGAATACGTTGCCAGACTCATTGAGTACTTTGTAACTACCCCCATTATATTTCACAATTAATTCACACCCCTTTATCATTGCTTCATCCATTTTCGTATCTGTGATTTTACTATTACCAAAAGCAACCAAAGCAACATTTGTTGAATCATCTGTTGTTATAGTTTGTTTGCATTGTTTAGAGAACCTCCCAATAATTTTTTTTCTGTCTGCATAAATAACTTCTCCAGATTTAAGTTTCTCAGAAGTTCCATCTAACGATAAAAAGTGTTCATCTTCCTCAGAAAGTCGAACGTTTATTTTTCCTTCAACTTTGCTTAAATCGTGTGTCGCCATCGAAATACAACTTTTCACAGAAATAATATTATAAAGATCAACAACAGTGTTTATTTGTGGTAATTTCCCTTTTTCTTTAATCAGATTAATTAAATTAATGACAGAATTTGGATGTTTTATTGGATCTACGACAGTTTTCTTGTCAATTTTAGTGTATTCCTCAAGAATAATTTGTTTCTCAAACAACTTCATATTCTTTTGAAGTTCTTTCTTTAATTTTTCAATTCTTTCATGCTTCTTTTTGATTTTTAATCCTGTTATTTGAGCAACTCTTACTTTAACTCCTAAATCTTGGACTGATGAAGAAACGCTATATTCAACATTAACATCTTTAATATTTTCAACTATTAAGTCACGTCCAGGTACATTTTCAACTTTTTCAACAAGCAATGGAACTTTTCCTACAGACCCTTTCCATGTAAAACCGATATCCTTCCAGAGAAGATTTTTCTCGCTAAGTGCGTGCTGTACTTTTGTTGCAAATTCTGGGAGTACGGGCTGGATAAGGATAGACACATTTCGTGCAATGTTCACACAGAAATTGACTTGTGCAGCGGACGTTTCTTTATTTTTCCATGGTTCTGCATTTTGAAAATAGGCGTTGCCAATGTCAGCAATCTGAAGAATATGTTTTACTGCAGATTTAAAATCGAACGTGCGATAATATTCTTTTGTTTTTTCAGTTAAATCATTCATTTTTTTGACAAGTGCACCTTCAATTGCACATTCATCTAAAGAATCGTAATTCTTTTCTGCAAATGTTAACGTTCTATAACAAAAATTGCCAACGTTACCCATCAGGACATTGTTAATGACAGACTTAAAATCGTCAAACTGAAGATCAATATCAGACACTTTTGTATCTAAATGAAGAGCATAATAAAACCGAAGGGATTCTGCAGGATATAACTTAAGAAAATCTTCTGCAGTAAAGAACGTTCCACGGGACTTGCTCATTTTTGTACCATTAACATTGACAAATCCGTGCGTTAGTAATTTTGGGATAGGAATACCCATACCCATAAACATTGCGGGCCAGAAAAGGTAATGGAAGTACACGATATCTTTTCCAATAAAATGTTGAACATTCCCTTTGTACCAATAGTCTTTCCAATCCTTTCCATTTTTATCGCACCATTTCTTTGTTGACGAAATGTAACCGATTGGAGCATCAAGCCACACATAAAAGTACTTTTTATCACCAGTTTCTTTTTCAGAGTCAGGAATTTCAAAACCGTAATAGGGAGCGTCACGGCTAATGCACCAATCATCAAGACCGGTCTTAATCCAGCCACGTAACCAGTTCTTAATTTCTGGTTGCAGTCCTGATTCGGGATTGTCCATCCATTGTTCTAGTTTTTTAGAAAATTTTTTCAGTGTAAAGAAGTAATGTTCACGTTCCTTTTGAATAGGTTTTTTGGTACACAACACACAGTAGGGTTCAATTAAATCTACTCCTTTAAGTACAGTATTACATTTTTCACAGATATCACCATACTGATCATTCTCACCACAGTGTGGACATGTTCCTTTAACATACCTATCTGGTAAGGATCTTGCACACGACTCACAGTACACCACAGTCATTTTTTCACGCGTAATGTACCCCTTTTTCTTGAGATTTGTATAGAAGAATTCTGCAAGTTCTTGATTTTCTGGCGTGTCTGTATGATAATAATTATCAAAATTTATCAAAAAACTGTCAAGGTCTTCTTTTTGTTTTTTGTAGAATTTTAAAGCAAATGTTCGTGGCTTTTCACCAGCATCTTTTGCTTTTAGTTCAATAGGTGTCCCATGCATGTCTGCACCACCTATATACACAACATTTGTATTTAAGAGTTTCATAAATCGAACATAAATGTCTGTCTGAATAAACTCTAAAATGTGACCTATATGTAATAATCCGTTTGCATACGGGAGTGCTGATGTTACTAAGAGTGGTTTATTTTCCATCTTCAGATAAAGAGTAAAATGAGTGTATATAAAGATTGCTGTGGAATTATGCTGCTCTTATGCCACTTTAGTCAACGACATAAATATCCTATAAAATTTTGCATAAAAATATGTTCTTTCCAAAATCCCTCCAAAGCCTCTTTCATTAAGTCAATAGTTGGAAA
>PCYB01000013.1 GCA_002762845.1 Candidatus Woesearchaeota archaeon CG10_big_fil_rev_8_21_14_0_10_36_11 | reverse complement strand
CCATTTGTTCTAGTGTTTGTTTGTTTCATGGTAGAACTTACAAACCTAGAACACTTATTTTTAATTAACTGTCAAACTTGGGTTCCAAGTCTATTCACGTTTTGTTGATCCTGATTATTCCACGCCAGAATTTCTTGAAAATGTAAGACCCTTCATGAAAGAGGTTGAAACCGTATATACACGGATTCGCCGTATGCCAATCGATCATCAATCTACTTTTAATGGTGTTGGAATAGCAGTACTTGGAATGTATTTAATGAGCTTTACAACATTCCCTCCACTTGTTATTGTTTCAGCAGCAATGGTTGTAGGATATACGTTGCAGGAAATCCAAGAATCGCGAAGGTTAAACGTCTTATTCAGAAATGAATATGGGAAATTAATAGAGAGACACAGACCACAATTAAAAAACTTATTTAAAGATGAATAAACAGTATTTATGGGGAAACTATTTAAATAGGCCTAGTATTTCAATGATTATGAGTTCCGTACGAAAGGAAGGAAGTTGAAAGCATAGTTTTTTATAGTAGATATTAGCTCATAAGTGGTTTTTTGTGTGTGTTATTACAAGGATACAAAAATGAACGTACAAGACTTTGAATGGACACAAGGGATGACCGTAGACACCCTTGTACAACAGTATCAGCACGTCGGGTTTCAAAGTGTTGAACTAGCACGTGCATCTGACGTTTTTGTCAAGATGAAAAAAGATAGTGCAAAGATTTTCTTAACATTTACGTCAAATATGGTAACGTCTGGGTTACGAGGATTCTTTGCACAACTTATAAAATTAAAAATTGCTAATGTTATTGTAACAACTGTTGGTGGTATAGAAGAAGACATTATGAAATCTATGGGAGAAACGTTCAGTATAGGTTTATTTACCACTGACGATGTTGAACTGCACGAACAGGGCATAAACAGGGTTGGTAATGTAACCGTAAAAAATGAGAGTTATATGAACTTTGAAGATTGGATTAATCCCGTATTGCAGAAATTATACGAAAAACAAAAACGGTGGGCAGTATCCGAACTATTATATGAAATTGGCATGCAACTTACAGATACACATTCTATCTTGTACCAAGCATCGCGAAATAACGTCCCCATATTTTGCCCTTCTATAACGGACGGTGCGTTAGGGTTCCATTTATTTTTATTCCAGCAAAAAAATCCTGACTTTATTGTTGACGTTGTTAAAGATTTTGGCAATATCTTATTTGTCACAAGTTACGATGAAAAGAAAGCAGTGATTGCACTTGGTGGAAGTATTTCTAAACATCATGCAATTTTATGTACATTACTTAACGGCGGCGCAGAATATGCTGTGTATATGACAACCGCACATAAGACCTCTGGATCAATGTCTGGTGCGACAACGGACGAAGCTAAATCGTGGGGAAAGGTAAAAGATGATTCTGACGTTGCGACTGTCATCGGTGATGTTACGATTATGTTTCCGCTTGCAATGATACGTGCATTAGAAGTGTTGAAGAAGGAGGGATTGATAGAATGAGCCACCCCGTATTGTGTGATATGGTAGCACAAGTTCGTGAAGCGCGCCGCCATGTGTATTTTATGTACCGTTTAGGTCTTCCCAATGTTGATCTTAGTGATAAAAAGGTCTTAGAAAGAGCTGTTATTGTATGGGGAACACATAAAAACCTTCCAGACAAAATACGAGATATTCTTACTCAAAATGGAGATGAAATAAATGATCTTTGCAAATATGCACGTGATGGAGTGCGGTGTGAAGGAATTTATAACTGCGTTTTAGATGATACTCAATGGGACCACGTTCTCGGTCATGATACTGGTTTAGAATATGGTGATGGTAATGAGGCAGTTCATGATGTATACATACCTGGCATGCACGATTTTTTAATAGGAAAAACAAACGAGTTTGAATTTGATGGCGAAATTTACACTGTCCCAAAGTAAAGTGCTTGAACAGTACACTAAAGTTGCGCAAGCGGCAGACATTATTTCATACAGTTCTAAAACGAATCAAATCGTAACGGGGATGTTAGAAAAAGAAACTGAGTGTATGTTCAGTGTGCATTTTAAGAACGAACTTAAACATATTAAAGACCATTCACGCGTTATTTTCCTTGCACAGGGATGGAACAAAAATGAGATTACAGAATTAATTGCATTAGGCCTTAGATGGTTTACTGTTGATAATGAAACTGATTTAGATGTTTTGATAGACTTCCTAAAAAGTAATGACGTCACTGTTAACGTATTATTACGACTCAAACTTAAGGAAAATACGTTGCGAACTGAACGATACTTTGTGTTTGGCATGACATCTGATGTTATCAACAGAAGAATACAAGAGTTGCGTAACAATACAAACATAAATCAGCTTGGCATACACTTTCATCGGAAAACGCAAAACATGGCAGAATGGAATTATGTGTATGAACTGCAACATGTTTTAACAAAAGAAACATTGGAGATACTCAACGTACTGAATATTGGTGGTGGTCTTCCAAGTGAGTATGCAAATACAAACATGAAAGTAGTTGACGGAATATTTACAAAGATACGTGAGTTACGTGCATGGTTACAATCAAAAAATATACGGTTAATTATTGAACCTGGGCGCTTCATTGCAGCTCCTGCAGGAAAATTAATCACACAAATAATTGCTATTCATGATAACACAATTATTGTTAATGCATCTGTGTATAATAGTGATATGGATGCGGTAATAGTTCCTGTGAAATTACTTGTTGAAAATGAAGTTTCGAAAGAAGAAGGTCGGCCATATGTTATCAAAGGAATAACGCCATGTTCAATGGACTTGTTTCGGTACCGTGTATATCTTAAAGAACCTAATGTTGGTGATGAATTAATATTCTTGAATGCAGGTGCATACAACTTTACAACAGACTTTTGTGATTTGGAAAAGATAGAGACAGAGGTCATAGAATGAGGTTTAAAGAAAAGTATACTCATTCAGGAACAATAGATGAATTAACGAGGGGAGGTTCTTTTTCCGATTGGAAAAGTCAAATTAATGAAGCAAGCGAGGATGAAGTTTCTTTTCAAATAGATGATAATGGTATTGGAATAGATGGAAAAAAGTTCAGTATGGTTTTTCATGAAAGAATAAATTCTGGAAAAGAAGAAAATGATTTTGGTGAAGAATGGGTCCATATGTTATTTTCTTACGACGTAATAAGAAAGTTTGAGGGTACAATTGGATGTTTAGACAAAGATGAAAGGGCAATGTATTGGGGAATGTACCCTGGAGCAGTTTAACTATGGAACGTTGGATGAACCTCCCACAAGAATATTCAAAAGGAATGTTTGTTATTATACCGATAGAGTATGAGAAAGATGTAACGTATGGAAAGGGTACATCTAAAGGCTCTTCTGCGATAATTGACGCAAGTAAACATTTGGAATATTATGATGAACAATTTGATATTGAACCCTTTGAAAAAGGGATTGAATTAGTAGAACCGTTACAATTACAAGACGTTTCTCCAGAAGAAATGATAAAAACAGTTTCAGACACAATACAACAACAAAAGAATAAGTTCATTATTGGTCTTGGTGGTGATCATGCAGTGACTATAGGTATGGTACAAGGAATGGAACAACTTCATGACGATTTTTCTGTTATCATCCTGGATGCACATGCAGATTTTAGAGATTCATGGAATAACTCGCAATATAACCATGCGTGTGTTGCTAAACAAATCTCTAAGAACCATACCCTGTTAAGTATTGGTGTACGAAGTATGGACATTGATGAGAAAAAGAGTATTGATATGAATGACAATGTCCATTTAATTAAATCATATGATTTTACATTAGAAAGATTACAACAAATCTTACCAAAATTAAAACAAAAAGTATACCTATCGATTGACGTTGATGTATTTGACCCATCATTTATACGAAACACAGGAACGCCAGAACCAAACGGATTACAATTGAACACCATAATTACAATTCTAAAAACTGTTTTTGAACAGAAAAAAGTTATTGGCGGTGATGTTGTTGAGTTTGCACCAAATGTTAATTATGATGCAGAAGCATACTCATTAGCAAAATTAGTGTACAAGATAATGGCGTTATACAGTAAATTTAATCATTGACATTGGAACGCCAATTTTTCCTGTATCTAAACTTTTTCCATCAATTATTTTTTGAGCTTGCTTTTTAGAAATTTCATTGTGGACATATTTATCTGCAGCAACAATCATCTTTTCTGCAAGGGTAAAACTTTCGTCGAACAACTTATTCCACGTTGCCGTTTTTCGTGTTCCTGTTATGGGATCTCTATACTTGATACTCTTTGGAAAATGTTTTACATCTTGTTGTAATACAGGATACATCATACTCGCTATTGGTCTTAATGATGAGAAAAAAGAAAAGAAAGAAAACAAAACCCTACTATAAGCATGTTTATCAAACCATAATTGGTTCATAAGTGCTCTTGTGTAGTTGATGTTTTTTCTATCCATACATTCTATCAAAGCAGGAACAAACGAAACGTCATTCAAAAGCTTTGGGTTTATTAATTTATGAATTTTAAATGACTTGTTAAACTTGTTATCAAGATACGTTTCAAGGTAATGGTGCCCATACTGTGCTTTCCGTAATTTTAAAACATTAGAATCACAATAATTCCCGGAGAGATAAAAAATTATTGGATGGAACGTTATATCTAACGCACAATGCGTACAATAACCGAATACAAATGCCAAATCCTTCCCGTTATATGTTTTCTTTATCTTGTCAAGCATGGTAAAAATAATCTTATTTGTAAGATTACCCTTCTTTCCATGCAACCAATATGAAATATCATGAACACTTTTCCTACAACAATAAACACCAGAATCAGGAATAATTGATCCAAGATAGTACATTGAAAGATTTGACGAAATGACTTTTGTAATTCGTGAAGGACGGATCTTGTACCGTACTCTTTCCGCGCTCAATAGGTGGGTATTCTCTTTTACCATAAAAATAACCATACAACATCGTTATTTAATAATTCTTTTCTCTGCAAGAGTAGTACTGTGACAAAACAATATATAGTAGTACAAAAACTTTTTGTTTTTAGAGTGGTATCGGGTTAGAGTATATATGTTCAACTCTCATAGTCTTTATATACCATACCAAATTCTAAACTTTTGATAGGTGTTATGAAAAAGAGGTGTTAGGTGTCATGATTTCGTATAAAGCAATGGTTGGTTCTCAAAAGTTAGATTCGTTCTTTACAAAAGAACAGAAAGAAGAAGAAGAGGAATAGAATTTATTTTATTTTTTTATAAAAGTCTCTCATTTGTTGTTTGGAATGTTCAATAGTTTTTCCTGCATCCATAGAAATGATAGTTGTTCCAATTCGTTCAAATATTGTCCTGAACCATGCACTCTCATAATGGCTTTTTAGTTTTAACTGAAATTCTAAGTTTTCAAAAACACAATCGTCATCTTTTTCACGAGACTCTGCTCTTCGTATGGCTTCCTGAACATCTTGAATAGTTGGAATGATTAAAAAGTTCATTGGGTGTTTAAGACAAAAAGCATTTCCGGGAATAGCAAGGATATCTTCCACACTAAAGGCTCTCCCTTCATCTAACGCACTTTGATGCTGATACACAATTGACGTTGAAAAGGAACGACTTTGGAAAACGTCGATACCAGCTTCTAACAATGGAAGAATAAAAGATTCATACAGAATCATTCTATCCAATGCATACGCTTGAGCAATAGATTCCGGACTATACCGTCGTCCATTCTTTGCAATAAGTTCAGTACGAACGTGTCTTCCAGCACCAATAAATGTTGGCTCAGACGTCAGCACAACATCATACTTTCCTATAATCAAACTGACATCAGGATGAAAATCGTTCTCTTCCCAGAATTTATGAACATCAAATACTCTTTTTCCGTCATTTCTTGCCTCTTCAGCAAGGGTATCCAGAAAAACACCTTTTCCTACGCCATCTAATCCATCAATAACGATAAACGTCCCTCTTTTCATACACAGCATAAGAAACTAATTCTATTTAAATTTCTTTATCCCCTGCCACATAGTAATTAGAGCCTGTGTATTGGACAATAACAATCAATTTAAATGATAACAATTGCGTGAAATAAATGATATTCGGAGTTACGGGAAAATACTGTTCCGGAAAGGATGCTGTTGCAGAAATATTACAAAAAAAAAACTTTTACCACGTTTCTTTTTCAGATATACTTAGAGAAGAACTCACAAAAAGAAAGCAAAAGATTACACGTGATAAACTTATAGAAATTGGGAACGAACTTAGAACAAAACAGGGAGCAAATGTCCTTGCTCAATTAGCCCTGAAAGAAATTAAAGACGGTGAGAATCATGTCTTCACGTCAATACGAAATCTGTCTGAAGTTGAACATCTTACCAAAAGGAATGATTTTATTTTAGTAAATGTAACGGCACCAGAGTCTGTGCGATTAAAGAGGATTATTCAACGTAACAGAGAAGAAGATCCAAAAACGTTGAAAGAGTTACATGAAAAAGAGTCTATTGAAAATAGTGCTGATCCTAACGCACAACAGTTACAACGTGTCATAGATATGGCAAGAATTACAATTAGTAACGATTCTACCCTTGAAAAACTAACAACAAAAGTTGACAAACTTGTGAAAGATTGGTTGTATAAGCTCCAGGATTCTCGACCGGATTGGGACACGTATTTTATGAACATTGCTGAAGCAGTAAAGATGCGTTGTACATGTATGTCAGCGAAGAAAGGAGCAGTTATTGTTAAAGATAAACAGATTATCTCTACAGGATACAATGGAACCCCAAAAGGGATACAACATTGTAACGCGGGCGGATGTAAACGATGTACGTCAAGACATCTTGGACATATAAAATCTGGTGTGTATTCAGAACCGTGCATCTGTGCTCATTCTGAAGAGAATGCAATCGTACAAGCAGCACATAATGGAACATCAACTAAAGATGCAACAATTTATACAACATTTACGCCATGTGTAACATGCTCAAAAATGATTATCAATGCTGGCATTAAAGAGGTTGTTTCAAAAGTAATTTATCCAGACGATGATGGGACACAATTGCTAAAAGATGCGGGTGTTACACTTCGGGTGTTGCGATAAATAATTACCCTTCGAGGACTTTCAACACTTTATCTCTGCTTTTCAAGCCAGATTTAATTGTAACACGTAATCCGAACTCTTTCTTAAAGAACCTAACTAACTCGGAGTTCGCTTTGTTTTTATCAGGAACCGCTTTAATATATACTTTCAATTGTGTATGTTCCTCTATAACGTGATTTCGAGAAGCGTTAGGGATAACATGCACCCGTAGTAGTTCATTATGAATATGCTGACTAATTTCCATCGGAAAGTAGAAACGTGTTACCGTATAAAAATGTTACTTCCTGTAGAACATAACTGCTGAAAGAACAATAAATTTTAAAAGAAGTGACGCTTCCAGATTTCTGGGGGAAAATGGACACAATACGTATTACACTCGAAACCTTGTACGATATTCTTCGAAACGAAAAAAAGAGAGAAGATCTTCAGAAATTAGAAGAAACGTTCTTTATTGACGTTGTAAGTTATATGAAAGAAAAAAAAGCTCTCCTTGACAGTAAACAGTCCTCTGACGACATTTTTGCATCAGGCGAGAGGGACAAGCTAGAGTATGAGTTACGAAGTATTAAACGTATTTTAAAGGAGATTTATGAACGAAGGGAAAAGAAAATTATTGACATTGCATTGAATAAAAGTAAAACTGGATCTGACTTGATTGATACAAGTTGCATGTTATATAAAGAAAAAAACTTTTATGAGAATATTATTATTACATTAAATGTATACAGACAAGGCATCCTTGGACAACTCTTTAAAGGCGAAATGCCAATGATTGGTAATGAAGAACCCCATTCACAGTCAAAAACTATCAAAAACGCATTTACACAGTTTGAGCCTTCTCTCAAAAATGGACCAAAAACCCAGACAGAACAAGAAATGCAACAACAAGAAACTGGTAAAGATGAACAACCACAAAAAGCACACGAAATAAATAAGGAAAATGACAATAATAAAATACAAGATTCTCAAGAAAACGAAATGACAAAAGTAAAATTTATCAAACCAATGCCAAGTTTTGTGTGGAAAGATATGAAAACGTACGGACCTTTCGATGAAGGTGAAGAGTTCAGAATATTTCCAGAAGTTGCAGAATTGCTTGTACGAAAAGGTCGGGCAGTAATAGTATCATCATAAAAATATATAAATCACTTTCTATCTTTACGTAAAAATGTTAACAAAAGTAACAACTGCAGACAAAACAGAAACATTTCTTAACGAATCAGTAGGAGAAACGTATCATTCACAAACGGGAGCGGTAGAAGAAGCGCTTAAAAAATATGCAATTCCGTGTAAAATTGCCGAGAAAGCATTGTCTGGTCATATCCGCCTCCTTGATGTTTGTTCAGGGTTAGGGTACAATAGTGCAATGGCAATCGATATTGCGTTACAATCAAACCCAAAGTGTGTTATTGAAGTTATTGGATTAGAATATGATCCAGAGATTATTACAAAAATACAGGAAGTGAATCCACCAATACCATTTTTTAATCATTATAAGAAATTAACGCCAGAGACAACAGAATTAAATGAAGGAAATGTTACTGTGCGATTTATTATCGGTGATGCACGTGAAACTATCAAAGAACTTAGCGAGAACCATTTCGACGCCGTTTTTTTTGACCCATTTTCACCAAAAACTGCGCCGGATATGTGGGGAACTGAATTCTTTAAAGAGATTTATAGGGTTATGAAAGAATCAGGAATTATGGCAACATATTCTTGTGCGAGAATAGCTCGAGATAACATGAGTAAAGCAGGACTCTTTTACGATGATGGACCAATTGTTGGCAGACGAGGACCAGGTACCATTGCAACCAAATGGGTTTAAAATAAATATTCAATTTTTGGACTTATTTCGTCCCCTTTGTCTTACTTGTTCAAGACGATCAAGGACATCAACTGCTTCCGGGTTCGTTTCTTTATACCCTTCTAATGCATCTTCAAATATTTCTGGATAGAATTCAAAATGTGTCCCTTCTAATGCTCTGTCTAACAAGAATAAATCGACAGCTTTATCTTCAATTTTTTCTGAAAAGGATGAAAGGCCGAAATCGATAAACGTCAATTCACTTGTTTTCGCATTAACAATCATATTTGACGTTGTTAGGTCTCCATGAATAATATGTTCTTTATGTAAAGTACCAACTTTTTGACCTATCTCTCGTGCAAAGTGTTGATACTCGTCACCATGTTTAAGCACATCTTTTAACGTTTCTCCCGGAACAAAGTCCATGACGATAGACATTCTCGTATCAGAAAAATGGTGTAATTTAGGTGCAGGAAAGTTCATCTCGTCAAGTTTTGTAAGGACTTTTGCTTCCCGCCGTGTTCTAAACTTACGAAGCGATTCATCTAAATGTGAAAGACGGTACGCTTTACTGAACCGTTCTTTGATAACTGTAGCATTATCTTTGTACAATATTGCTTCTGCCCCTTGAAATAGTTTAATCATAGTTATAGAGAAATCATCTTTGTTTTTTAAACTTTGCTTTGTCTCATTGAAGAAAATACTTGGCAACACAGTCACGTAACGTTCTTGGAATATCTTTATGTTCGAAAAACTTTCTTTCTGCTTCATAAAAAGCATCAAATGAAACACCTTCATACACATCAAGAATTCTTGTTTTTGTAGACGAAAACTCCCAGAGTCTATTGGGAAGTTTATCGATTGCAATATACATAAAAACAACATGTCCTGCCCTTTCAAGCACAACTCCTGCACAGTGAGCTTCTTCATTAGTTCCTAAATGTTTACCTTTGATACTGGACGATGAATATCGCATCATATTCTCACCAGAAGGAAACGACTGAACAACATCATCAATAGCTCTTGTTCTTTCAACACCCACAGTTTGAAGTATTCCTAACATGAACGTTAAAAAAATGAAATACTATAAAAAGTTATATCTTCGCCAATAGAGCATCGATCTTCTGTTTCAATAATGGTTTTGGAGCAAATCCTATGATTCTATCAACTTCCTTTCCATCTTTGAAAACGATTAAACAGGGAATTCCAGCCACACTGTACGTAGAACCAACGTCAGGATTGTCTTCTGTAGATATTTTTGCAAATGTTAATTTACCTTCATATTCGCTACTTAACTCTTCAAACACGGGCGCTAACATTCTACATGGGCCGCACCATGATGCCCAGAAATCAACAATTACTGGTGTTGAAGACATAATTGCTTCTTGAAGAGTTTTAGTATTTAATTCTTGTACCATTGTTATACCTCCTACTATGTAGGATTATTACTCCTTTTTAAATCAATTGGATATGAGCCCGTTTGTTCACAAAAAATGCACAAGTGTCAACAAAACGCTTAAATAGATAGAACAATTACATGTCATATGCAACTAAATTTTATTTGTCGTGGTTTTACAGTAGAAGAGTTGTTACAATGTTCATTTAACCTTAACAAAACTGGACTGCGCATATTAAAATATCTTATTGATGAGAAGGAAGAGAAAACAATTGAAGAGATTAAAAAAGTGATGAAAAAAGACAGAACAACTATCCAACGGTCTGTAAAGAATCTTTTTAGAGAACAATTGATATACCGAAGACAAATTAACTTAGAAAAAGGTGGATATATTTTTGTGTATAAGTCAGCACCAAAGACACAACTTAAAGAAAAAATTTATAAAATCTTTGAATCATTCAAAGAAACTGTTGGAAAGGAAATTCAACGCTGGTGATAGATGGTACAAAAACAATATGGGATTGTGCTTTGTGTACTTCTAAGCGTACTTCTTGTAGTTCCATTCGTTGCAGCACAAGAAACAGATTGTATATACTACTTTACAAGTACCGACTGTAAAACGTGTGCAGAAACAGATTCGTTCATTAATGATCTTTCGTCAATGTATCTTGGTGCAGAGATTGAACAGTTTGAAGTATATTACAACGAAGATCATGCACTCCTTCTTGAAAACTATTTTGAGACGTATGCAGTTCCCGAGAATTCACAAGGAATACCTGCAGTGTTTATGTCAGGAAGTTATTTGGTGGGAAATACGTCTATATTAAGTCTTCTAGAAGGACGTATACGTGAAAATCGTGATCCTGCATGTCCATCATTAGACCAGGAAGAAATTGTTGGCATTATTGGTACGGGAACGTCTCCAGGAAGCGTATTCAAAACATTAGGATTTGGAAGAATTTCAGTATCTGCATTCATTGACGGTTTTCACATGGAAATGATTGCATTAGTAATTATCCTTCTTGCATTATTATCTCTTACACGCGATGAAAAAACTATTTTACAGAAAGGCGGGGCGTTCATTGTGGTTGTAGCATTCATGTTCCTTCTTGCAGGAATTAATGTCATGCCGGGGTTCAGCAATAGAATACCATTTTTATTTTCAAAGTTCATTGCTCTCTGTGCCATCGTGTTTGGCCTTATCCATATGAAAAGTTTTCTTCAAACATGGGACGACGTATTAAAGAAGATTCCTCTCAAAATTCGGAAAAATGCGGCTATTGTCAGAAAGTTTATAATTTCAGTTTATGGTTTCATGATTGTAGGTGTTATAGGATCGTTCTTTACCATTGGCAAGACAGAAGAAGTGTTCAACCTTCTGAGCACGGTCTTTTCTCGGTCAGGATATAAAGTAATTACATTCCCGTTAATTATATACTATATTATTATTGCTATGCTTCCGTTCATAGTTGTCCTCATTTTGTACCATTTCGGCCACACTAAAGTAAAGAATAAAGCCCAACACAAGAACGTTCCTGAACATAAACTTGACAAGTGGCACGACCATTACAAAAGAGTATTACAATTCGGAGTACATGGTATTATTTTTGTTCTTGGAGTAATCTTGTTGTTTGCGTAAGGAAAGTATAAAAATAGGAAAAACTTTTTGTTACTTTTATGATTAAAAAAAAAGATATTCAAACAGTATTCACAACACTTCAGAAACAGAGCAAACCAACAATGTTGGAACAGTTATCAAATTATACTCATTTTCAGCTTCTTATCGCAACGTTGTTAAGTGCGAGAACAAAAGATACAACTACAATTCCTATTGTCAAAAAATTGTTTAAAACTTATACCACCCCACAACATTTTATTGATATAAAAGTAGAAAAATTAGAAAATGCATTGTACGGTATCGGTTTCTATAAAACAAAAGCACGAAACATACAAAAACTAAGCATGATAATCTTAAAAAAGTTTCACAACACTGTTCCAGATACGATAGAAGAACTAATATCCTTTCCCGGTGTCGGACGAAAGACCGCTAATTGTATGTTATGTTACGCATTTCACAAACCGGCAATTGCAGTTGATGTCCATGTCCATAGAATTTCGAATAGGTTGGGTTGGATAAAAACAAAAACCCCAGAAGAAACTGAAAATGCACTTATGAAACTCATTCCAAAAGAATCGTGGCATAAAATAAATAGTTTGTTTGTTGATCATGGTCAAAGGGTTTGTTTTCCCATTAATCCAAACTGTAAAAGATGTTCTATCGTACAATATTGTACATTTGGAAAAACAAAGGTAGATTTATAAAAAAAATAGAGAATTTTCTGTAGATAAAAATGATTGAAAGAATATTACCAGAATCGGAACAAGGAATACAGTACACCCTTCATGAAATAGTTGGTAAAGGAGGATATGCAACAGTATACAAGTCATATGATTCGGAGGGTACCGAAGTTGCTGTTAAAGTCCATACATTACCTGACGATGCGAGTAATCATGTTCAGAATGTTACAGTTGCCCATGTAGCAAGTGAAGTTGCTCTTTTACAAAAAACAAATCATCCACACGTTGTACAATATGTTGATCACTCAGTTAACAAAGAACGACCATACATCGTTATGGAATATGTTCCTGAAACTTTAGGGGACATTGTAAGAAAAGGAAAAGTAACACAATCCGTTGTTATTGATTTTATTAGACAAATACCAACACTCCTTGCACTTCTTCAAGAGTATGAAATTGCGCATTGTGATTTAAAATGTTCAAACATAGGGTATGTTGATAGAACACTTAAATTATTAGACTTTGGTCTTGCTATTCCATTTAGTGACGCGGTGTTTCGTATAATGAAAAATGTTCCGCCATACTGTCCGCCAGAATTTTTTCCTGTACCAAGTAGGTTTTCTGGTTATGGAAATATTGGTATTGTAAAACGTAGCAGCGATACATTTTCTGCGGGAAAGGCGCTTGAGTTTATGCTTACGGGGACATATGCTCCAAGTATTGGAGAAACAATGACTAACATTAAAGAAACTCATGAAAAAGCAACATTACCAAAAGAATTCCAAGATTTTCTTAAAGTAATGGTTGCACGTGAATCAATTCAAAGAGCACGCAAAGCATCGCCAGATAAACTCAGAAATTTAGCAGATAAAGCAGTTAAAGCATTAGGAAAGAAAGTTATATTCAAAAAAAAACAACCAACAGGAGAAGAAATACCTTCCGGTTTTTCGTCATTGATGGATATGCTTGGTTTATCTCCGCTTTCTCCGTAATATACTTACTAGCTTATATCCAGCAACGCCGAACCATACAACATTAAGTATAACAAACGGCCAGACAACAGAAACAAACGCGTACCACACTAATAATCCAGAACCGATCATGTTAAACACATTATACTGGATAGTGTTCTGGTTCCACTTCTTATAAAATTCATCCAGAATAAACGCGACAAGAATACATACCATCCCTAATATTCCAATGAATAGATTCATTTTCCAAGATTATTATTTCGTGTTAATGAAACGAAATGTAATCCTACCTGCCTCACTATACTTTTTTGTTTTTTAGCAATTTGTAACAAATTATAAAGATACTTTTTATGTGGAAGATCCATGAAAAATACAGTTTCGTCGAGAGATAATTCTTTATGAATCAACAAGTTTATTTCGTTATATTGTGCAGACAATTTTTGTGTATGTGTGTCAAACGCTTTTACTTCAGAAATCGTGTTTTGAATGTTAAAAAATTCGTCATGGAGCATATTGTTTGTAATAATCCGCGCTTTTATATGGTCACCCTGCATTTCTGTCAGTTTTAAATCTATAAGATATCGAGTATACTGTTGCAGTTTCTCAGTAACAGTTTGGCCCTTTTTTGTTTGGTATACAATGTCATAAAAAGTAGACAATTTTTTGTTAAGTTCTTTTTTTGCTTCTGGCGAAATGTTTTGAATGAACGGCAAATGAGAATTGGTATTAGAACGAAGAGGTTTGATCCAGCTATCCTGAAACTGTTGAACAGTCTCGTGAATGTTGTCAAGACTATGTACCTCTTTTTTTAATGAACGTAAATCCATGAATCTTTTAACATCAGTATTGTTTATAAAGATTGTGATTACATTATATTTTGTGTTATCCCGAAAGTTTTTCCCTACGATAAAAATAATGGGGTTATGAAACTAACCAGAACTAAAATTCTGGAGATAATTCGTAGGAAAAATGAG
>PCYB01000078.1 GCA_002762845.1 Candidatus Woesearchaeota archaeon CG10_big_fil_rev_8_21_14_0_10_36_11 | reverse complement strand
CAATAAAACGATACCACTCCATTTCAGAGTACTTCGCGGATTGAACTTAATAGTCATCTCTTTTTCAAGAAGTTTTGTTTTTTTTTGTTCAATCGCATGATCTTCCTCTTCAACTTCAGCCCGAACGGTTTTTTCTTCCCGCGTTCGTGCACTTAACTTTTCTTTCCAGAGATCTTCATACTCATTTGAAGAGTCAAAAATCGCTGAGTCTTTTGGACCTTCTTCCGAAAACCCTTTTTCCACATTTTTTTTATTTTCCATTTTTATATCACACCACAAATAGTATCATAGACGTTATTATGAGAATAAAACCAAGCCCAACACAAGGATATGCAATCTTCTCTCCAATGCTTAACCGCGGAAAATTTTGTAGTTTTGTCCCGACGAACGAAAAGAACGCACGTACTTTTTTGTTAATAATGTTCAACTTTTGTGTAAACCCTGATGTCACCTCTGCCATTATAAAAAGAGAAATAAACAGGAATATAAAAATGTTGTTGTTTGGAATAAGAAAGTACATAAAATCATTCTTTACTTACAGATTTTTCCTGTGGTTCTTCAGCAGGAACTTCTCCTAACGGAGACTTTCCAACTTTAACAACTTTCATGTTAATTTGATGAATAATCTTTGTAATGAGTTCACCACAAACAGTACGTCGTTTGACAAGACCTTTCTGTTTGTTTTTATTCCTATCCTTTCCGGAAAACCCAACACTTTTTCCTATAAGGATACGTTTTCGTGGTTGTTGTATACCCTTTCTCATTGGAAATCCACATTTGTCAGAACCGCCAGTTATAACAAATTCATATCCAGCAAATCCTATTGAATCACCAGAAACAGTTTCCCCGATACGTTTCTTAAGAAGAATATCCGCTTCAGGACTTGTAATTTCCTTTTGGTACGTCTTACCGTCCTGTGTACCAAATACAACTTTAAAGTCTACCATTTTTCAATACCTTCCCGAGACTTAAAGGCCTACCGACCCACATCTTATTGATGGTCTCAGCTATAATGCTCTTATTTTATGAATTTATTTATAAAATATTCTATTTGGTTTGCAACAAAGTATCAAATCAGCATTTTTGTCGAAGTTCAGCCAATTCTTTGTGCAACGAAGTATTTTCTTCCTTCAGACGTCCCAATTCTTTCAATTTGAACTCGTTAATCTGATTTCTGCCCGCGTCCCACTCTAACGGTTTAATCTTGCGTTCTAACAGAAACACTCTTTCTTGTAGTTCGATAATCTTTTCTTGGGACATATTATTCGATAAAGAAACAAACTATATAAACGTTTAGGGAGAAGAATGAGAAAAAAGACAAAATTGATTAATATTTATATTTACATGTTTCTCTTACTAAATTAGTAGAACCGATTCCTTTTATTGAATACTGTTTCCCTGAAGGAACATTTCTGGTACTTCCATCTGCATGAAGAGTAACGGGAACTTCGCAACCTTCAACCATTAAATCTATTGTTCCGGAAAGCACTTTGATTTTTTTTCTGCCTGAAGGAGAACCTTCATAGATTACTCCCTGTCGCAGACCTACTTTAGCGGTTACTTCCAAACCGCCAAAAAATAATCTATTACTTTCAACCTGAACTTTAGTTAAACCACAAGGATTTTTCTGACAAGCAGTTTCTAAAATATAATTAAGAGAAGGATATTGGCCCTCACATTCTTCAGGATCTCCAGATACATTGTCAAATACCACTCCATTTTTAGCAAGTTTTAATATACTTAAAAGTTTTTATTGATATATGCGTGAATTCCTCAAAAAGATAACGCCAAACAAAGGTTTACAAGAAAAGACCATCCTTAAAGTTGCATTGGTAGTCACTCTTCTCGGTTTAAGTTTTCTTTTTTTCTATGCAGAAGAGTTTACATTGGAAATCGTTGACCGTATTGATACGATTCCTGCTGAAGAAAAAGTACGCATTGCAGGAACAGTTACGCGCCTCAGCACATTTGAAAATGTTATCTTTATAGAAGTTGAAGGGCAACGAACAGAAACAATGGACATAATTGTTTTCAATGATGAAAATCTGTACATAAAAGAAGGAAGTTATGTTGACATAACGGGTGTCGTTGAAGAGTATGAAGGAAAAAAAGAAGTTATTGCAGAAAGTATTGAAGTGAAATAATCACATAGAATACCGTGCACCGCTAAGTTCAACGTATGCCCTTTCAATTTCTGTATCTGTCCAACTTGTTTGGTCATGTAACGCTTTCTTAATGTTCTCATCAGGTATTCTCATCGCTTTTTCTTTCGATATCCATTCTTTTAAGTCAGCAAAGTTAGACGCACTTGCATGTATGTGAATAAAATGGAGTACAAAAAGGACAATAATTCCAAGAAGTATAAATCCCGCTCCGCCAATAATGTAATATTTGTATTCTTCCCAGAGGGGAATTGTTGATCCGGAAACTGGTGGTTCTTGTTCCACATACGGTGGTCGTATCGTAGACGAGATTGACGATGGTACTGGACCAGAAGCATCTGCTGTACACAATTTCTGTAATTCTGGCTGTAATGATGTTACGCCGCAACTATGTTCATCTTCACATGTCCTATATTGTTGATTCGCGCTACACGATGACCATTCTGAACAGACCCATGACTGCGTACATTCTGCACAAGACTGGTTTTCTGTTCGTTGTGTTCTACATCTTCTCGTGTCGGTACATGTTTGTGTTTGTTGCAACGATGCGTTACAGTATGACCACGATGAACATGCCCAACTTGATCGACATAATCCCTCTGTACTTCCTGTGTTTGAACTTCCATCTTCTGTTCCGTCTTCTGTACTAATTTGTTTTGGTGTACAAATATTGTTTATACATTCTCTGTTTTCATCGGCACAGGGCATATCACTATCACATGTAACAGGAACTTCACACATGTTTGCAATGCATTGTTGTCCTTCTATACATTCATCATCTGAGGTACATGAAGGAACTTCTATAAAGCACGTTGAAGAACATCCATCATCATCAACTTTATTACCATCATCACATGCTTCGCCAGTATTAATCACAGAATTGCCACATATATTGTCTTCAATATTAATTTCTATAATACAAGCACCATTTTCACAACCGTTTTCACAACTTTCAGGAATATCTAAGTATCCTTCAGTACATGTTCGTAGCGCAGAATCTGAATAACATACATTGCCAGTGCATGGCGTTTCGCAAAGAAGATTAATACACACATCACCATCAGATGTACAATCTTCATCTGATTCGCATGATTCCTGTACAAAACATGCAAAGTTATTTACACAATCAGGATCGTCACAATCAACAAAGTCATCGTCATCATTATCTATGGTGTCTGTACAAATTTCAACCTCACATGCTGCATGATCAACACATTGAATATCATCACAATCTATAAATCCATCATCATCATCATCTATTTCGTTATCACATATTTCTGAAACAAGAGGAGGAGTAGGTTCGCCAAATTCGCTCCCTTCACAGAGTAGATAGGTTGCACAACTATCGTCATCACAATCTATTAAATCATTACCATCATTATCAATACCATCTTCGCATCGTTCAAGTCGTGAAATTGTTCTGTACAAAGTATCAACTTGTCTATGACTTTCTATAATATCATTAATAAGGGTACCATACTCGCTTAGCAATTGTCGTAACCCACATGGTGATGATGTAAAACTTTGGTAAAGTTCAGATTCTTCTTGTAATGTTGCAAGATAATTACCCATTAAGGTAAGTTGTGACAGTAACGAATCAATATATTTTGAATCTCGTGAACTAACTGCAATTTGAGTAAATTGATCGTTGAATGAATCAACTTCAGCTTGTAAGTCGTCTAATTTTTGTGTTAGTTGTGTTTGAATATTAATAGGACATTCAGTTAATTCAGTGATACAATCAATGTCTTCGTATGTATTTCCTGCATCTGACCAACCATCCTGATCATTATCAAAACCATCATCGCACGATGTTTCAATGGCTCGTACAAGAATCATTGTATTTCCAATTGATCGTGCAAGTTCTTGAGGTTCTTCTTCAAATTGTGGAATGCGAAATTCTGTAAACGTAAGGTTGTACCATCCTGGCCCTGGCGCTATAAAATGAAGAGTAGCAATATCAAACGACCCACTTTGTACTTGTTCAACGTCAAGCGTTGCGTATTCAAATGTTATTGTTTCTGTTTCATCATCACAACTTATTGTTTTAAAATAATCCCCCCATGGTAAACCTGACATTACTGCAGTGTCACAGGTTCCATCCACAACGAGATTCTTGTGTGTCATGACAAAACGGACAGCAGATGTATTTGTTCCTTCAGGAAGCATTGCTTTGATGGGTATAACAACATTTTCACCTGTAGACGTAGGTGTTTCCAGCGAAAATGGAATAACATTATCTTCCAAGAAAATACCTGCCTGTGCAGGCATCATCGCCTCTTCAGGTACATATTCAATCGCTTTCCCTACAAATGTATCTGAAAAGAAAAGAAGTAATGAAATTGCAATAACTAAAATTATTGTAATGATGGCTATGATGTACGGTTTCCGTATTTCACCACGTTCTGCAAGCGGATGAGGTTCCCAACTATGTGGTGGAAGTTTCTTGTACCGTTTTCCTACTTTTTTATGTTGTATCATATTAAGCTTTCAATATATTTGGATAAGTAATATGCAATTTTTGTCAGTTTAATAATTCGTGAATCTGTTGATTGAAGTGTTGTATACACGTTCTCAAGGAATACTTTATCATTTGCATTTTCTATGATGAGAACTTCAACAGGTTCGCCATTGAGATCTATTTGTTGTGCTGCAATGGTTTCAGTAAATGTTATTGTTGATTCTGAACAAGGAGAATAATCTGTCGTTGTTGGCCACCCATCATAGCAAGGTTGGACTTTGTCCATAAAATTTCCTGAGCCAGAATTGCCTAATGAGCGTGAGAAGTTTTCACTTGAAGGACACACAAAATCAGATTCAGTATTATCACAGAACATATTACTCTCAAAAATAGTATTAACACTCCGTTCAAGTTGAACCCCTTTCCTGTTACCAGAAAAGGTATTACCAGAAAATGTATTATTTGCACTAATATAATCTTCTCTTCCAGTCGTTCCCTCTGGCCTATCCCAAGAAACAAAGGCGCCCATAATAAATCCATGTACGTCACAATTCTTAATGGTAATGTTAGAGGCATATTCTAATGCGATTCCCACACCAAGATTTCCTGGTCCTTCAATGGAATGGCCGTTACAATCAATAATAATATTATCCGCAGTTGGTTCAAAACATCGCTTTTGAGTATTTAAATCAGTAATACTTAAATCTCGTGTTACCCTATATGTTGTTCCTTCTTCCCATCCGTTTTCAGGTGTACAACTTTCTAAAGGAGTGATGAAAAAATAATCATGTAACTCTTTTGAGATATTTTCTATCAAATCTTGCACTGATAACTCTTCTTGCAATATACCGCGCATCCACCCCATAAGATCTTTCTCACCATTTTCATCGTAATCTAAAACAATAACTTGTGTAAGCTCACCATCAATCCTTGCCCACCCATCTTCAATTGTACATGAATCACTGCAGCCGTCGCCATTGTCAATATTACTGTCGTCACATTCTTCATTTGATTCAGTAAAACCATTGCTACAAGTATCAGGGATAATTATAGAATTATTAAATTCGCTAACAAAAACATTCCTTTCCAAAACATTTATTCCTCGATTAAGGAAAGTGTTAACATTTAATCCAAAGAAATATTCTCCAGGTAAGATTCCATGTAGAGGAATCTCTAAAATTTGGAAAGTTTCACTTTTTTGTTCTTCATTTGTGTTTTTTAAAGAATAAAAAGTTGCTTCTTCATCCTGACAACTAAATCGTTGGAAACTCCATCTCAACATACTTTGCCGAGTAGTTAATTGACTACAGGATATTTCATCAGGTAAAGATATAGTTACGTTTATTTCGCCAACTTCTAACTGGCCAGTATTTGCTGAGATATTAAGTATAAAATTACCGTTATTTAAATCAATTTCACTTAAAAAAATCCCCATTGTTGCTTCGCAATCAGGATCAGTTAAATCAATCAGTTCATCCAAATCATTGTCTTGGCCATCATTACAAACCTCGCTGAAAGACCATTCACAACCGTCATTCCACAAATCATTCGCGTTCTCAAAACCGGTTTCACATTGGCAGGCATTATTTATCAACTGAGCGTTCGCTCCACAAGAAGTAACTTCACAAACATCCCCAACTCCGTTCTCGTTTATGTCAGATTGGTCAGCATTAGCTAAACGAGGACAATTGTCGTCTAAATAAGTAACTCCATCGTCATCTTCGTCCTCGCCTAAACAAAGACCATTTCCTGAGCCGAAACTATAACAAAAAGTTCCTGAAGGACAATTAATAGGTTCATTTTCAATAATTTGTTTTTCATGACAAGAGTATTGCACTAATTGTCCCGCCACACAGGTATCTAAAAGTCTGTATTGATCAGTAAATCCAGTTTCTTCTATGATTCTATTCCCTGTAACAATTCCCCGTATCATAAAATTATCTTCCATGTCTGTATCAGAACATTCCATTGGCAATTCACATTGTAAATCATAACCACAGATTGCATTATCAGGGCAAGCCGTTTCACCACAAAACTCTTTACAGATATCATTTACACATTGAGATCCGGGAGGACAAGCAAGTTCAGGAATACTATCGTCACATATTTCTTCAAGTAATAAACATGTATCACCCACAGGACTAGTCCCTTCACGATCTGTAAACAGACAGGGTGTTACACAAGATTGTTCTCGTAAATTATTTTGCCAACCGTGCCCTCCGCCCAACAATGAAAGGTCCGCACAACTTTCTGCAGGACCTCCTTCCTGTTCATTCAATTCGGAAATACATCTTCCCGCAATAGAACTAGGAAAATTGGGCAGCCACCGACAACCAGAAACTGCTTCGCAACCTTGACGAGCAGCAGAAGATTGTAAATCTGTAGTAAAGATTGGACAAGAAAACTCCCCACAAAGTGGACTACTACCACAACTAGTGTCTTCACAATCAGTAAATCCATCTTCATCATCATCTATTTCGTTATCGCATATTTCAACTAACTCTATCTCGCAGCCGTTTGACCAAAGAGCATCTGTATTCTCCCAGCCGGAATTGCATTGACATAACTGACCATCCCAAAAAGCATTAAGTCCACAAGCAACATCTGTTGCTTCCAAAAATTCGGCAATAAAACCACGACTTTCAATTCCTGTTATTTCTTCTCCAGCAGAAGTGATGTATCCAAAATCAGCCCTCGTTAGAGGGTAATTCTCCAGCGGTTCTTCTGCTACGAGAGTTATCGTCGCAATATTAAACAAACCATTCTGTAAGTTTTCTTGACAATCATTTGCAGAATATGTAGAAGAACATGTCAGAACAACACTGATAGTACTTTCTTGGGGATCACAAAAAATACCGCCCACTGAATTCCATCCATTCAGTTTTGGTTGCACTTTCAAACATTTCATTCCCACAGGTAAATTAATACTAAAAGCTAGGGAAGAGATTTCTGTTTGTCCCATGTTACCAAAAACTTCCATAGTAAAAGGAAGATTAAGTTCGACAGGAGAATATAACGGCATTAACCCAAAAATACTTTCAGAAAAAAGTATTGATGTGTCTCTACATTGCCCAAAATTGTAACAGTCAGAATCAAAACAATCTACTGTATAATCAAAATCATCGTCAAGACCATTTGTACAGACCTCTTCCGGTTTTGTAACAACAATTTCTTGGACAAGATTAAAAGTATCTCCCACCCCTGATTCACCTTGGATAACAATTTCTTGAATGGGTAAAATAAAAGTCCCTTCTTGACCAAGCGGCCTCATTGTTATTTCAGCAATAAGAATTTCTCCTTGTAATAACGACCTATCAAGCGGTTCTCTTTGCTCGTCAGGAACAAAAAATTCTACCGTCGCTGTAGTTTTACCGTTAGTAGAACTCATAACACAGTTTGTTGCGGGGAATTTCGTGAAAGCATCCTCCGTACCAACGTAAACTACTGGCAATTCACTACGAACATTCTCACAAGCAACGGGAAGTTCTGGTAAAGACTGCAGAATAATCCTTTTCGCATAATCCTCACCCAGATTTGCATAAACTTTAATGATAAAACTCTCCCCAAACACCACACTTTCCGGAGCTTCTACCCGAACACTAAAAAATTGTCCCTCTATAAATGTCGCCTGTCCCGCAACCGGTCCTTTAAACAATGGAAATATGAACAGAAATGCAAGAGCAAGAACTACAATACCTATACCTAACACTAACCATACTTTCTGGTTATCTACACCCATGAATTCTGTTCACCTATTTTTAAGAGAAAGAAGGACGTTTTTATTTATATAACTGTCGTTTTTAAAATTGAAAAAAAGTGGTTAAAAAAGAAGAGTAGTATAACTCTTAATACTGTGGTGGGTACTGATTTCCAGAACCGCTCTCGCTTTTAGAACGTGACCGAAGGAATAATATTAACACAAGTAGTGCAAGAAGTATTAACACTATACCACCAACATAGTACCATACAGAAACTCCTTGAGAAGCTTCCTCAAAACGTTCTGTTCCTGTAATTTCCCTTGTTGGAGGAACAACGGAAGGAGCTGCTGTTCCCGTTATAACGCCGCACACTTTTGTTTCTGCAGGTCGTGGAAATTGTGTTACGGAACTTACCGTCCCTATAGATAATTGTGTATCACAGTCGTCTGATTGTTGACATGTTCGTGTTTGTCGTCCGTTTGAACAAGAATTCCATACAGTACATTCCCATTCATAAACACATGCTGCAACTTGTTGTTGTTCAGCCGTATCATTAGCAACACTACACACTTGTTGTTCTGTTTTAGTTAATTCATCAGAATCACATTCATTAACATCCATACACAATTGCGTTTTTGTGTTATCAACACATGCTGACCATTCATCACAGTCCCACCGCTGATCACACGTAACGGGTGACGAAGAGATACTCAGATCGTGCCTTGTAACTCCCCATGGTTGATATAAGATAGTGTCTATGAGAGAATCGTCAACATAAAATGCAACCGTATCGCCTTCATCTCCTTGCACTCGCAAATAATTTCCTTCATCATACCCATACTTTCCCGTACAGGGATTTGTATCACACATGACAATAGAAATTAATGATGAATATTCAACACCATTCACGGACGCAACAACAGTTTGTGGAACGTCCATATCCATGTCCCATGTCACTCGACCATAAAACTGATGATGTTCAAGTGACGGAGGTTCTGCCGCGATGACCAATACAGGAATTATTAACATACACATGAAGACACATAATTTCAGTTTCATTCTACAAGCACCCAATACGCCTTACCAGGTTCCATCACGGTAACACCAGTTTCTTTGATATCATTATTTTTAATAACATGAACTTCAATAACTTCAAGTTCTGCAGGAACATCTAAATCGTCAATTGACATCCGTTCATAGCCAGGAATGCCAACAAGGTTCCAGTTTTCTTCCACAGAGACAAGTCTTTCAAAAGGACTAGTGCCATAATCGGCAAACACATCATTACATTCTTCTGTAAAGGAAAAGTTTCCAACACCTTCTTTCAATCTGATGTAATACCCTTTATCTTGTTTTAATGTATTAATATCTTGGACATACTGCCCAGGAATACGGCGCGCCCATTCTTGAATGTCTCCATCCCAGGAATAAATTCCTTCAACACTCGTTAAAAATTCATCAGTATTAAATATTGACCCACCAATATCGCATGGTGGAGAAAATGCTTGTAAGTCAAGACCGCCCGTAAATGTAAATGTTGTTTCGTACGTGTTATGTTCTTCAACCCACGATAAAATCATCCTAGGGAAGTTTGCTTCAGATAATGTTGCCACAACATTTCCTACAGAAAAGAAGAAGTCTTTTGTTGTAAGTACACCATTAACATCAGCAACAACTGTTACACGATAAATATTTTGAGCCGTTGGAGTAAACATTAAATTCATTGTAACAAAACCGTCACCAGTTTCGCTAACAGAAAATTCTTCCGTGGTAAGTTGAACATCATTGTTCCAGTGTGCAGTAACGTTTGCTCCTGCAACACTTTCAATTTTAACTAGACGTTCAACAGCTTCACCAGCAGGAACGTATGATAATAGCGTGTCAATTCGTGTTCCTTCAATATCAAGCAATGTAATAGTAGCAGATGTTGGCTCATCAAACACAATATTTCGTACAGTCATCACACCATTAACGTACGATAATTCAATATCAGGTACAATATCAAAGTCAAGATATAAACCACCACTACTTCGAAGATCGTTACCGAGAAGACCTTCAAGGAATGTTAATCCCTGTTGACTAATACTATACTTTACCATCGCAGGCCTGGTTGCATCATCAAGAGCAACAATTTCAATGTGATATTCCTTTTGAGAATCGGACTCTGATGGTGTTATTGCAATATCCCATATAGGCACAGACATTACAGTAACAGCTTCCGATTCAGCAATGTCAAGATCTAATGCGCCAACGGGAGGCGTTGTGTATGCCTGACCCGTCGATGCAGGTCTTAAAAACACTGCAAGAAGTACAATGATAACGATAAGTACTGCACCGATAAGTACGATGGGTATGATGTTTTCAACACCTTTCTTTGTAGTTTTTAGTTTCTGTTTCATTTTTGTATATGAAGTATAGTTTGTTCAACATCCACCACATCAATTGTTACAATATTTCCAGTTGAAAGTAAGATTCGTCGTTCTTCATTTTCAGGAAGCAGACCAAAATAAATTCTTTCAATTTCATCATTGAGTGTAACCTGTACAAATCCTTCAATATCGCTCGAAACGACAGACAAAGTATACACTGGACCGTTAAGTTCCGTTTGGAACATTTGGAACGTTTGTGTCGCTGAAACGTTAAATCCAACCGCGTTTAAAAGGTACTGTGGTAATGGTGTCATGACAAGATTAATTTTGAAATTTCCGTCAATTTCAACAAATTCTTTCTGGAAAAATAACATTCTCTTGTTGATGACAATTGTTCCATTTTCCGTACCTTCATACTGTGAACCAGTAGCGTGCATTTGTATTTCATTAAACGAACTTATACGCGGCAACTCAACAAGTTGGAATGAGTCTAATGTACTTGAACCACGTAACTCATACCATTTATCTTCTAAGAAGATTACGGGATTATGATTGTTTTGTAGATTATTGGCGACAGTTAACCAATCTTGTGTCTTTACTTTGTTATCAGAGAAATGAGTAAATTCATTGAATGTAAAAATATACCTAAACGTGACAACTTTCTGACCACCATCATTCCTGCCGTGATACTGAATGAGAATTCCATTAACATAATCAGATACTAATTCATCCCGTACGAGAGTTTTGCTATATACGCCACCTCTACATAACAGAACACTTTCAGTAAATGTTTGTGTGTACGCATTGTCACAGATTGTATATGTCTCAACGCCAACCTTAACAGTATTTAACGGTGTGAGTGTTGCAGAATATGTTTCTTGCGGCAAGAACGATTCCAGCAGACCCATCTGTGTCACTGAAGAAAATTGAATCTGGTTAAGATCATAATCTATCACAACTTGAATATCTCCAGCAGGAACATGGAACGTAACACCATCTGTATAACTTACAACTTTATCAGTATATACAATATCTTCCGTAAGTGAACGCAATGTAAGATATTGATAATCAAAGAATTGTAATTCTCCACCCACTGGCCCTTCATATCCTAACAAGAAATACGCACCATTAAAAGATAACGCAATTTCATTACCAGCAGTAAACGTGTCAATAAATTGGTCGTTGTAATCGTGAAAGTTACTTCCTAGATGAGATATATTGTAATATTGATACATGTTGGCCGTTTTAATTCGTGCACTTTCATGCACGACAGAACTAAAATAATAAAACAAGACATTATTGTTAATAATAGGTGTTTCTTTGGGGATATCAACATTTCCTTTCAAAGAATCTAATCTAAACCAGTTTACGTCACCATTGATGTCTCTCTCACTCACAGACAATATGCCAAATGCAGGACTAACAACATTAGCAGGTGCGTTAGAACTTACTGACCATGATAATTGGTTTTCCATGGTAACTTCAATGTCTGCAATTTGATTATTTGTTAAACCGCTTAATTTAAACGGTGGTGGTGGAACAGAAACGCTCTCAGGAGGATTGTAACTTCTTTCTAAAGTCATCCTTCCGTCAGGAATAGAGATGTACGCTTTCTTTTCATTACCAGATGCGGGATATGATTCGATAACAGATGTCGTATCTGCTGCTTGTGTATAACTTACTAAAGAAGTTGACGGCAATGATAACGGAGATGTTGCTGGATGTGTTAATAAATATAATGAGTTTTCAAACTCAACCGCTACTCGTCGGCTATTGACCATATTCTCAATGAATATCACATTGTCAAGATCAACCATTGTCCCACCAGCAGGAACGCTCACTAAATCAAAAATATATCCCTGCTTTCCGGACGTTGCATTATATTGGTACAAGAAACCAACTTCTTTTTCACCGAGCCCATATTTCAACAAAACGCCTTGCGGTAATGTAACAAGCGGCTCATCATTTAAACAAACCTGAAGCTCAAACACATCATTTTCATTATCACTTTGACACACAGTAATTTGTATAGATGCACCATCATCAACAAGCCTGATGGGGGATGTTTTGGAAAAACCAACTTCATATTCTTCTGTAAGAACATGGGGAATAACGTACGCTGCTGCGGCCTCTTCAGGTTCTGTAACAGAAATAAAGTAGCGACCATCTTGGAGAGAGATGGTTATAGCTCTACCAGCAAAAACTTCAAATTGGAACTGATACTCAGGTAATTGCTGTAAAGAGAATTGTTGTAAAGTAGGGATATGCGTTAATTGTAAGTTCTGTAAACTAAATTCTTGACCTTCATGCGACAGCAAGTAATATTCATCATCTAAAACCAGGCCAATTCTTTCGCCATCAGCTAACCCCGCAAAAACAGAAGAGGGAAAATTAGCATCTTCTTGGCTAAGATTTTTCAGTGTAACAACGCCTGTTCGGTCAGGTGTGGTTTGATCATAAATCAAAAGATAATCTACATTCCAGATAGTTGGCTTCTGATTAGTTGCGTGAAGAACATCCAAGGAAGGAACAAGAAGACCAAGAACCTCTATATTATCATCATTCTTCATAAAACAAGTTTGAAAATGCTCTGGCGTAGTCTGTCTGTCTTCTGAACAAGCATATAAAGATTGCTGGTCAATAGTCTTAGTACTGGCATCACCCACAGTTAACTTTACTTCCAAAAATTCTTTCATATCAAACTGATTGTTCCAAATATAGTTATCTGTAAGATCACAAAAATATCCCCACATATCCGAAGGCTCACCAATATTAGAAGCATTACAGGCCTGCCAAATAGAACCGTCACAGAAAGTACCCCTCCTTTCTGATAGTTCGTTTTCATTTTGTGAATTACATTCTAACCATAGATCTCTTGCCGCACAAGAAAACCGACCATCTGCAATAACTTCGTCTGCATTTTCTCCTAAATCACAATCATGCCATTGTATACCATCACAATAATATTTCTCTTCGTCCTCTAATAAACCAACCATCTCAGAAGTACAAGGGGTCCATTGGTCTTCTAAGCACAAGAATCTTCCACTTGCGGAAGAGCCAGGTTCTTCAAAGATGCCGGGATTAAGAGTATCATAACAATTTACCCACATACTAGGGCCGTAGATATTATTTACTGTATTCTCTGTACAAAGACGAGATGTACTGGTTGCAGTTGGTTTGATTACACTATTTAGAGAGTAACATCTAAAATTTTCAATAGGAACATTCGACCCGGATGCCTGCGCCCCAGGAGCTAAATCAGGACAATAGATTCCGCTGTTAACACAACAATAATCATTATCTGCCGTATTAATAGCTGAAGAAGTAGGTAATTTAGTGATTCTGCGTATTGGGTCTAAGCCGCTAGGACAAGATTCAAAGTTATAGCCCGTATTCTCTACTGCAACGGATTCTTCTTCCCAATAAAAACCAGTAGGAAAATCTCCAAATGCTCTCCCCACCACACCATCTTTAATAAAAGGATACAAAACAGCAACTGCAACCGCTAATATAACCAATCCAACCCATAACACAGTAAGATGTTTCTTATGTACAGAATGATGTTCTGGACTACGAGAAGGACGCTTTAATTTAGGAATATCTTTCATAACCATCAGTTCACTCTCTTTTATAGAGAAGAACTAATTTCTTTCCCTTTATATACTTTACTATTACAAGAAAAAAGAAAAATGCGCCACGGACCGGATTTGAACCGGCGATTCCCGAAGGAACAGGATGTTTGGTATTACAGGAGATCTGAAAGACAAATCAGCCTTTAGCAATCCTGCGCAATACCAGACTATGCGACCGTGGCATGAAACTAAATTGAATAACAGTTTTATTTAAACCTTACTACAAAAGACAGTGTAAACTTATCGGCAGGTTAATAAATAAGGACTTCTTTCTTCTTAATTAAGAGGTGAAAATATGTTTTACTGCAAAC
>PCYB01000003.1 GCA_002762845.1 Candidatus Woesearchaeota archaeon CG10_big_fil_rev_8_21_14_0_10_36_11 | reverse complement strand
AAATTTGACAAACTGTCAAATGGATATTTAGGATGAAATAGTTAGCAAACTGTCAAACTTGGGTAATAACACAGACACAAAAAGTAACAACGATGCAATGGTTCCCATAATCCAATATTGTGTTATTGTATATTCTGGAAAATAATGAGGAAAGAACGATGATGCTAAACTCCATGCAATAAAAATAAACACGAACCACCACGTATAATGAAGTTTAATATCAATACCAAATATCTTAAACAGTTTCGTTGCTCTATGCATGGGGTGTATAAAGACCGTTTTTGTTTAAAATTGTTTGTGTTCATTCAAAGATAAGAAAAAAAAAGAATTTTAAAAGAAAAGTTACGAAAGTTGGTACGTTGATGTACAACTTTGTGTTACGCCATTATGTTCTGCACCGTTTGTCATTTCATGGAGTGCATGAAGAAATCCAAACTGTGCGTAATATGGTACACCTTCACTATCAATAAAGAACGTATGGACTTTACTTGTTGAAAGCACTTCTTTATTTTCGTTAAGAGCTTCTATTACAACATGATACCACCCTTGTTTGTTAGATTCAAACGGAAGATAATTGTAGTTGTACAAACTTTTCTCCTCACGTGTTAATGTGTCATAGTCAATATTCATTTTTATGAACCTGCTATCACTTGGGTTAAGAGTATCAATGGATTGAGTATATGTTTTATACGTTCCACTCATTGGACCGGCATTTAATGGGTCAAGATACGTTGAAAAGTAATATACTGGCGTGTTCAAAGTTACCGTTTCAATTTTATCAACTACACTAATAAGTGGCGGTTGCCATGTTGACCCGGGAGGACCACCAAGTGGATTTAAATATGTTGGAAACAAGTTATAGTTGAATACCGTTGTTGTATATCTCTTTTGCTGAGCACGAGTATCAGGGAAGCTCGTAACATACTCTACAGATGCAGATTCGCATCGTAGTGCACTTGCAGATTCATTTACGGTTCCTTGCACAAAATGTACCTGATACAAAAATACGTTAGGAATTTCTTGTATATAAAACGTTACCGGTAAATAACTTCGAACTATAGAATATGGTACGTTTGCGTTCAACGTTACAAAAGTTTGCAGTTCTGCAGATGCAAATGCTGCAGGTAATTCAGCAGGAGCTTCTTCTTCAGGGATTGCTTCCTCTAAACAGAAACCATTAACACATCCAAACTCACATTCAGTATCACGCGCTAAGATATTATTACATCCTTCGTTACAATTGTACTCTCTTAAATTGTTCAAACCTTCACAGGAATCAGTTTCCGTTACTATTGGTAAACCATCTTCAACACAACCCCAGTGACCGGTAACATTACCACGAACAAAAATGTTATCTCCGCCATCAGTTTCTATACATACAGGATCTTCGACCGCAATTTGACCAACACACATTCCATCTAAGCATGTAAAACCGTTTGCGACACAGTTATTTCTTTTTGCACTAGGTTTATTACTTTTCGGACAGGACCATTCAATAGCATAATCTCCCTTACAAGAATTAGTATACTCTTTTGGAGGTCGTTCCTTTCCAGAAATACTATACACAAACTTTACACCGTTCTTGCCTTCATCACAACTCAAATATTGAAGGGCAGGTTCTTTCTTGTACGCCTGACCAGCAATCGCCACGGCACTTTCATCAGCGAGACCTTCTTCAACAAGTAACTGTTGTTCTGCATCAATATCTTCCTGTGACACATCAGAACAGCCAATAATAAATAACAAACTAATCAATATAATTCCTATAAGTAACATCCTTTTCATTATACACACCTCGTTTTATGGTAAAGTATTAATGATTTATATACGTTTCTATTGCACAACATTAATGTACGATTTCAAAAGTCTGTCGTAGCCGAAATTCACAAAAAACGACACTATTTTGAAATTGATTTTCAAACACCTAAATTTTGACATATTTCTGACTTTCTTTGTATCCGCTTTCTCATTTGAGAAGAGCGGAGGAATACAATGGAACGAAGAAAACAAAATTGGGTAGTAAAGAGATATCTAGCAGGCATGCCAACACGGAAAATTGCAGCACACCTGCAGATATCAGTTCGAACGATACAGAGAGTGATTAAGAACTATAAAAAATTTGGCTCGATTATTGAGCCAAAGCAGGCTGGAAGACCAAAACAAGCCATAAACGGAAGATACAAGGAGATTGTTAAACAGCATTGGGACAAATTTCAATGTGGAAGCGTGAAACTCCATAAAATTCTTTCTACGAAAGGATTTGGTGTTTCACAACGCAAAATACAGCAAATTATGGACGAGAATGGTTTCTCTGCACCTTGTCCAAAACGGAGAGGACAGCGTAAATACTGCAGTTACAGATGGCCAAGCTGTACAATGGTGTTACACGCAGATTGGACACATTGTCCAATTACTGGGAAAGATTTGATTGCATTCATAGATGATCATAGTCGCTTCATTGTTGGTTATGGCTTCTATGAGGGAGCAACAACAGAGAATACCTTAAATTGCTTGTATCGGATTCTCTTCAAGTATGGAGTTCCATACGCGATCATTACTGATCGTGGATCCCACTTTTATGCCAACAAGATTGGCAAGAAGAAGCGCGGGAAATGTGAGTTCCAAGAAGTGCTTGAAGAGATGGGCATTCGGCATATCGTTGGAAGAGCCCATCATCCTCAAACCAACGGAAAAATTGAGCGTTGGTTTGGAACTTACAAGAGGGAATGCAACGAAAGGTTCGAAGATATCGACGAATACGTGCAATTTTACAATAACCAAAGACCTCACCAAAGGCTGGGATACAAGACCCCAGCAGAGGTCTTTGAAGATGTACAATATTTTGAAATTGCAGGTAATAGCGACGATAATGTTGCGGGATGATTTCAAAAGTGTGTCGCGACAGAGTTTCGTAATTGTAGTATCTCTTCGACGACAAATAACTGTTTTTGTTTTCAAAACTCTGGCAGAGAGAGAAAAAAGTCTGTCAGAAGAGTTTTATTTATAAAGAAATCAGTGCGACGTAACTATTTAGCTTTCTGAAGTTCCACAACTATTCTCGAGTATAGAAAAGTTTATTTACTTCTTTAGCTACTTTGTAGCTAATATG
>PCYB01000053.1 GCA_002762845.1 Candidatus Woesearchaeota archaeon CG10_big_fil_rev_8_21_14_0_10_36_11 | reverse complement strand
AGAGATCAAGCAAAGCAGTACCGGTTAACAGCTTTTGTTAGCTAATTAATCATACCACCACGTCTATTGACTGGTGGTTCTTGATAAACACCTAACCAAAAGTTTATCAATCATTACCATAAAGTACTAACCAGGGGAATTGATATTCAAACATTAGAAATTCTGATGAAAGCAAGCGAGATAATTGGTGTTTTTAGAAGATATAAGGGAATTACTGTTTATAATAGGGGTGTTTTATTGCGAGAGTTTCGCGATGATTATCTTCCAACATTATTAAATAATCGTGAGATACCGCGCGTTAATTATCTGTTAGATCAATATAGGTTAGCTGTAAAAACATATCCTTATACGGATTTTGATTCAAGACTTCCTGAATAATCTTACAATATTTATTTCGTTCTCCTAATCAAACATCCTTTACGAAACATTTAAAAGTATAGGTACATTTAACCACTAAAAACATGAGGTTGATAGAACATTTCTAGGTGTTTAACTATGGAAACTAAACTAAAAACGGGTACAACGACAGTAGGTATTATGTGTAAAGATGGTGTTGTCTTAGCGGCCGATACACGTGCAACTGCCGGAACAATGATTGTTGACAAATATGCGCAAAAGGTTCATATTGTAAGTGACGATTTTGCAGTTACATGGGCTGGAACGGTATCAGAAGCCCAATTAATAACAAAATTAGTAAAAGCAGAATTGAAACTTAAAGAAGTACGAACAAACAAAAGTCCAACAGTAAAAGATGCAGCAAACCTTTTAGGCGGCTTGTTATATTCAACTATCCGGCGGCCAACAATGCTTCCGGGAATAGCACATTTCTTATTAGCAGGAAAAGATCAAAGTGGGATGTACCTTTATGACCTATTTCCTGATGGAAGCGTAACAAAAATTAGGGATTACGTATCGTCCGGTTCAGGAAGTGTCTTTGCATACGGTGTTTTGGAAACACATTATAAAGAAGGTATGACTACGGCAGAAGCAGTTAAAGTTGTTGTAAAAGCAGTAAATACTGCACTTCAGCGAGATAGTTGTTCTGGAAATGGCATTGATGTCATTGTCGTATCTGACAAAGAAATCAAGCGGGTGATGCATAAAGAAGTCGCAATGACATTATAAAATAATGTTCTTACATTCAATTTAATTTTTTTATTCACATTTATATTCGCATAAAGTACACGAGACATTTACAATGGCAGACATTTTAAAAGAAATACAGAAAGTATTACCAGAAGGAAAAATTTCCGATGCAGCATTTGAGGGAGCGAACATTGTCCTCTATACCAAAGATAAAGAATACTTCTTAGATAATGAAGGAACGATCCTAAAGGCTGTTAAAGAGTTTAAGAAACGTATTGAGCTGCGGCCAGATCCTTCAATGTGCATGGAAATAGAAAAAGCGGAAAAAGAAATACGAAAACTTGTTTCTGATGAAGCTGGTATCCAAGAGTTTATTTTCGACCCTCCACGATCACAAGTTATAATTCATGCTGACAAACCAGGCCTGGTTATTGGAAAACAGGGTGAGTTTTTACGGTTAATTAGCGGGAAAACGTTTTGGGTTCCGCACGTTAAAAGAGTTCCTCCAATGAGGTCAAAACTTATTGAGAGTATTCGATCAGTCTTGTATGAAAATGCAGATTATAGAAAAAAATTTCTTGACAAAACTGGTCATAGAATTTATGATGGATGGATTCGTGAAAAGAAACACGAATGGGTAAGGTTATCGTGTCTTGGTGCATCTCGGCAGGTTGGAAGGACTTGTTTCCTTTTACAAACACCAGAATCACGGATACTGATTGATTGTGGGATTGATCCTAGTGAAGATGGATCTGAATCATATCCCTACTTAGATGCACCAGAATTTAACATAAGCGACATTGATGCTGTTATTGTTACTCATTCACATTTGGATCATAGTGGTCTCGTTCCATACTTGTTTAAGTTTGGCTATCGCGGACCGATTTATTGTACCCTTCCAACACGCGATGTTATGGCACTGTTACAGTTGGATATGGTAAAAATTCAGCGAAATGAAGGAAAAGAACCAATTTATAATAGCGAAGAAGTGCGACAGATGGTTCTTCATACGATTTGTCTTGAATATGACGAGGTTGCCGATATTACTCCTGACGTTCGAATAACGTTTTACAACGCTGGTCATATCCTTGGAAGTTCTATTGTTCATTTTAATATTGGAAATGGGTTGCATAATTTTGCATACACGGGCGACTTGAAATATGGGAGAACAAATGTTCTTGAAGCAGCAAATACACAATTTCCACGATTAGAAACATTAATGATAGAATCAACGTACGGTGGAAAAGATAATGTTATGGCGGAAGAGGCAGCAGACGAATATATGGTCAAAATTATTCAAGAGACATTTAAACGTGGTGGGAAAGTTCTTATGCCAGTTCTTGGATCTGGAAGGGCGCAGGAAGTCATGGTTATTGTTGAACGTCTTATTCGTGAAAAGAAGATTCCAGACGCGCCAATATATATCGATGGTATGTTGGGGGATATTACTGCAATTCATACAGCATACCCCGAATTCTTGAACCGTAATTTACGTCAACAAATTTTTCATAATGAACAAAACCCGTTTTTGTCCCCCATTTTTAAAAAAATTGGGTCACATAAAGAACGGCAGCAAGTTATTTTAGAAGAGGGTCCATGCTTAATTCTTGCAACGTCTGGTATGTTACAGGGCGGTCCGTCTGTTGAATACCTTAAAGGTCTTGCTGAGAATAAAAAGCATTCAATTGTTTTTAGTTGTTATCAACCTCCTGGTTCATTGGGTTACAGAATCCGATCCGGCGAGACGGAGATTTTCATCCCCGGTCAAAAACAATCTGTAAAAATGAATATTGAAGTCCATAAGATAGAAATTACAAATCATTCAGATCGTAGGCAATTGATGAACTTTGTCAAACGGTGCAATCCTACACCAAGGAAAGTTATTACTGTGCACGGCGAATCGTCACGATGTTTGGATTTGGCATCGTCCATACATAAAGCGTATAGGATAGAAACAGTTGCACCAAAGAATTTAGAAGTTATTAGGATTAAATGAGTTTTTTCTATGGAAAATATTATATTTTATTTACCATCCGGTCTATAGCGAAGCGGTGACCGGTGGCAACACGAACAGGACTTTCGTATAAAAA
>PCYB01000066.1 GCA_002762845.1 Candidatus Woesearchaeota archaeon CG10_big_fil_rev_8_21_14_0_10_36_11 | reverse complement strand
GACTAAATTGCAGAAATCTTTATATAAAGAACACCATCATTCTTGTGTGGAAGGCGGTGTAGCTAAGCCTGGTTATAGCGCTACGCTCATATGCTTGAGCGATGAGAGCAATGCTCGATGATTAACTTGATATAACTGAGGTACGTAGAGGCCGGGGGCTCAAATCCCCCCACCGCCATCTCATTAATGCCAACGTCGCATAACTCGGTATTGCGCTGGTCTTGAAACAATATGTTTCAACAGAATCGAATTACCAATACTAGATAACCAGTTCCGTTAGGAATTCCCGGTTCAAATCCGGGCGTTGGCGCTTTTTATTTTTCTATAGATTTATAATAGCACTTCTAACTTTTAATGGAAGGATATTTGTTGCATTTGTTGCATTTATTGTATTTATTGTTCTGCTGACAGAAAAATGTACTCTGGTAAAAATGATCTTTTATAATAATGATAAAACTCAATGCTATTAAAACTTTCAATTATATCTTTAAATTCTTCTCGTAAATAAACAATTACTTTCCTGATATCTGGTTTATTTGTTGATTCTAAATCTATTTCCATTTCCCAGTCGCCAACAGTTTTATTCACCACAATAATCTCTTTCGTACTTAACATATGTTTCATGAAATCAAACTCCCGTTCAGTCGTGAGATTGTGAAGTTTTAGAAAGAGCCTAAACCTGTGCAGATTAAGTTGACTTGCGCCAACGTTATATTTAAATCCCCGAATAACTTTTCTTTTTTTCAAACTTTTCATGATATTTGTTGCTGTTTTAACATTAATTTGACATTTCTTCGCCAATGTTGTCAGTCTGATTAAAGGATCATTCAAAAGAGTTTTCATCACAAGCATCTCTTTTTCGTCAAATGTTTCGACTTTTCTATCACCACCAATCAATATTTCTTGTTCTACCATCATTAGAATGTCTGATTCTTTAGTTAAATAAAACCGAGGATATAAATACGAAACAATGTTTAAGATCATTTTATAACTGTTTAGAGTTGGGATGAGGTTTGCTACTTTTTTGAGTTCTTTATTAAACCGAGAAGGATTCGGCGATACAAGTTCTATTGCAATATCAAACTCGCCTAACATTTCATATACCGATACAACGTAAGGATTTTCAATTAGTTTAGAAACTATTGCCTGTTTGTCTTTTTCTCTTATGTACCCCCCTTTAAAGTATACCCTGAACAAAATTAGTCCGAAATAAGAATAGTCAAATATACAAAAAGGATTATATATTATTTTATCTTTTTTTAAGACTTCTATTGCATATTTTGTTCTTTGAGAACTGTGATGACGAACTCTACTAATACTTTTAATTTTTTCCCGAGCATTCTCAGAGCATATGAACAACAATTCTTTATTTATTCTAACCATGGCAAGTGTTATTTTTATTTATTTATAAAATTTACTAAAGTTTTACCCATAAATCAAAAAAAACAACTAACAACATATAAATATAGGCATTTGTATACTAATAGCATGGAAAGCGATCAGTTGTTCAATTGGTTAGTAAGATTACATGTAGAACATAACTTACCAATCGTAGCCCCACATATTAATGACGGAAAAGCTGATTTTGTAGAAGAAGGGGATATTGGGTACGATCATCGCACACCCAATGACGTTAAAAGATTTTTAATTGTTGCAAATGGAGATACGCTTGTTGAGAAACTTACTACTTCTGAAATGATTGAAGATCCAGAAAAACTAAAGTTTACATCTGTCCCAAGGTATGATGATTTTCATACATATTTTAATAAGCATAGGGGAGACGGAGCGTACATCGCCCATTTAAACGATGCGAGGATTGCGAGAGTGATGGAAATCGCAAACGGACATCCAAAAGGATTGTCTGCATCATATTCTGAACTTCCAGAACATTTTATTGCATTAGATAAAAGTGTAGGAAATGAAGAGTGTGGAAATAAAACCAGACTTGCGATGCGTATCCCACGTTTACCTATCCTCGCTAATGATAATGTTCACACATTCCAGATAAAAGGAACCCTACATGGCGAGTTGGGGATGGGAATCGTAACACATTTCCATAGAGGCGGTATGGAAATGTTCTATCTTGATTATGATCCTAATAGCGATGGCCCTTTTATTGATGAAGCAAAAGGAATAATTGGTGTTCATGAAAGATATACTTACGACGGATCTAAATATACGTTGACAGAAAAAAAACAAGTCGGGCTAGAGGAGTATATCGTTTAAGAGATTATCAAAAAAGAACTTGATCATAACAGCTAGAAAGTTTTTTCAAAGTAACTCTCTTAATATCTGGATGAACAACCAATATACCGTTTTGAGTTATTGGATTTCTTTTGTTGTATTCTAATTGTTTTCCATAAACATCTGTCACGCTAAATCCTAATGATTCAAGCAGTACCTGACCAGCAGCAATGTCCCATTCTTTTAATCTTCTTGTAAAACTTACATAAAGATGGATGTCCCGAGTAGCAGCTTGAACCATCCTTGTCCCCATGCTTCCAGAAGTAACAATTCTGTTTTCAGGTATTCCCAAAAGACGATAAAGTCTTCTATGATCACGCCCATTTCTATGATGGCCAACAAGCACATTTTCCCACGCTACTCTTTCTAACGAAGGTAATTCTATAGGTTGCGTTTCCCTCTCGACAAGATATGCCTTACCCCCTTTTAGAGCAAAGTACATTCTATTTTTATGAGGTTCACAGATGAGTCCAATAGTAGGAATTCCATTTTCCACATATGCACACTGAAATGAAAAGTCTGACCCCCCCTTTCTAAGTTCGTTACTTCCATCTACCTCATCAACAATAATAACTCCTTTTTTTGTTAACCGTTCCAAAGAATCTTCACTCTCTTCAGTCAATAAACCACATTCTGAGAATTCTCTTGTGAACGCTTCCCGAACAAAATCTCTTACCCTAAGGTCAGCAGAGGTTACAATAGAACCGTCATTTTTATAGTTTACTTTAAGACCTCGCCCTAGTGCTTCGTTGATTAAACCACCGGCTGTTCTGGCTACATACTTCATATAACTTAACCTTAATTCGGGGTCCATTTTTGTTCTTGTTTATTTTTTGTTGTTTGTTATTCTTGTTATTTCTGTCTTTTTAATTCACTTGATTGATATTCTAACATTCAGTTGTGGATTCGGATTATGTTTTTATGTTCATTCTCATTCTCGCCCAAGTGTACTTCTCTTTACGATTCCTAACAATGTTGCAGCTTCTATAACAGAAGCATATTCACCAAAATGATGTTGCTGATGTTGATCCCGTTGTTGTAAAGCGTTACTAACCACGTAAAGACCATACGCAACAAAAACTATTCTTGTTGCTTCTTCCGTTCTTAAATAAACTGGATTTAGTTCTCCAACCCTCACCCTGTCTAATCCATCTGCATCTTTAAGAATAGAAAGTTCTAAAGTCATAACAGGGGCCTCAGAGTCGTGCGGAACATGCCACTTATTAAGATATGCTACTTGATCAATATTCACCTCTTCTCCTCTTGAATCGCAATCATGAGGGATTATACGGTGGGCATTAGATTGGACCCACTCTGCAGCTTTTACTCCATGTTCATAATTAGACCCTTCTCCAGTTCTTTGTGTGTCATGAGTAATTGCTGCCCAGCGAATGCTCTTCATATCAACAAGAACTTCTCTCTTTTTGCGCACTAACCTTCCAATAATTTCTGAGAGAACAAGAACTCTCGTTTCATGAGAGATATCATGAACACCAGTATTGTGTCGATAGAACCATTCTTCTTTTGGTACATAATCCTTAAAGAAGTTAGCAAAAGGTAACTCGACCCCCAACCCTTCTTGAACAAAACGCACTTCTCTTTGAAAATATCTGTTATTTCTTATTTCGTCCACAAAATGTATTATTTCAATTGGTAGTGTCATTTTCCCATGTAACTGTTCCGATTCTTGATCTATAAACTTTATTCAATCGGAGTGTCTCCCACCACCATTCTTCTCAAAGGACTTTTCTGATTAAATTCTGCTACAGGAACAAGTTCACTGGGTGTCCTACCACGTGTAAAGTAATCTTGTAACCCTCTCAAAATTGTAGTTTTGTCATTATATTCTAACCTGCCACGAAATTGTACAGGATTTTCAGCAATTCGTTCTACAGGTAATTGATACGCAGCGACTAAACAACGACGACCAGACCATAATCTTGGGTCAATAAGACTCACGATATCATACATTTGTTCGACTACCATCTCTGGTGTAAGGGGCATATTTTCTCCCCGAGCCTGTTCTCCTGCCATGATATGAGCATACATTGAATGAGGTTGAGCATTTATCGTCATAAACGTTATATATCGCGGCTGAAGAGCATTTAATAATTTAGCAGTTTGAACAACATGATTCTCATAATGTTTAAGTCCACCAAGACCAGTCATTACCATCGTTGAAACTTCCATTCGAGTATGTGGCATTTTTGATCCGGCAGCAATCATTTCGTCGTGAGTAATTCCCTTGTTAACATACTGTAAAACAGAATCAGCGCCCGTTTCAATACCCCAGAAAACCATATTAAGTCCATGACTAACCAGTTCGTCCAATTCTTGTACTGACTTCCGTGCTAGCCCTTCTGTTCGCGTAAACGCAGCAATTCGTCTAATATACGTTCTGTCTCCATCTGTTCGTTGATTATGAAATGCCTTCCTGGCAATATCAACATATTGAATAAGTATTTTAGTTGGAATAGATAGGATACTCCCTCCAGCCAAAAATACTCTTTCAACATTCTTAATGTCTCTTCCTAATTTTCTTTTTACTTCCTGCACATGATCTTTAAAGTCGTCAGGAGACCGTAAAAAGAAACGTGCCTGCCCATATTCTGTACAATACGTGCATTTAGCATAACTACAACCATTTCCCATTTCTAGTTTGATAACTCTATGTAGCTCCTCTGATGGCGGTGAGAAAGGTTCAGCAGTGTATACTTTTCTATCATTGTACAATAATGCCCTATCAAACGAATATTTGACGCCTAAACAACCACTTTGATGTTCTCTATCAATCCAAGATTCAATTGCTAAATCTAAAACCCGTCCTAGTTGTGTTTCTTTACTCTCCTGGACCATCCTTCTGCCAACAACACTATATTCTTTTTCGAGTAAAACTGCAAGAGTTTTCATTTGTTCTTTAACTAAATCGAATGTATCTTCACCTGCACGCAATTTTATTGCTGAATCAGATATAAAACGCCTAAAATCGGCTTCGCTTACAATTCTCTGATTTGGACGTTTCGTGTCTTTACCAAGTTTGTGAGTTAAAGCCCGATATGCTAAGACTGCCAACCTTTCAAATGGAATGACAACTTGTCCGCCTTCTTTTACATCGTCAATGGTGTACTCAAAGTCATCACCAGCAACAAGGGCAGTAAGTTGATCGTCGGTAAGAGCAAACCGTCTTCGGATACTATCTGAAATGTAACTAACATTTGCATCAAATACGTTATTAACTCGTTCTTGTGCTCTTTGAAGATATTCAGAAATAAGACGAAATTCAGCAGTAGCAATAACTGTTGAGGCTGCTTGGCCTACATCGCCACCAAATTTGGTAAGATATTCCTGGTACGTATTTCTGCCAGTACTTGTAATTTCGTCGGGATAAAATTGCCATTCTTTTACGTCGCCATCACGAGTAAAACGAACGAAAACGGAATCTTTTCCAATGATATTGACAAGTTCGCCCTCAAGACCAAGAGGAATATCGTCTTGGTTTCCACCATAATGAAACTCATCTGCCATCTCACCATCATCGTCAATAGTAAGACCTGACATTCGCGTTACAGTAAGAATATCGCCGATACGCATACCGTTTCCAAAAGGAGAAGTAAGTTTTGCAGTGATAGCATCAGATACGTGGCCTTCCAATGTACTTCGGTAAGTATCAAAACCGTCCTTGGTAGTTATACCTCTTTTAGGAGAAGGAAGTGAAACTTGTAATTGACGATTTATTGCTTCAAGTAATACGGGAACGTATTCAGAAAAGTCTATCTGTGCACCGGCCAATGCAGTTGCACGTCGTGTTTCGTTTTCTGCAAGAACAGTATCAAGCGTTGCGTACTCAGCACGAATGTCTTGCTTTACAATGTCGGCAAGTTCTGTTGCCGAAGGTAATGAAGATAAAAAAGTGGCAAAGTCTGCATCTGTATGAATGTTAGGAATTTGAGAAGCTAACTGTACGCGAGAGGGTGTATCGCCTAATAAATAAAAAATGGTATCAATATAATCCCGTGCTACAAGTTGGTACACAGTCTTTAGTAATGGTGCAAAGATATCAGGAGGAGTGTTAGGAATAGTACTTTCTGTGAGATTTACGCTAGTTGCCGTTGAGATAACAGTTTTTTGTGTCATTTAATATTTCACCTTATAGTATTATGCAACATCTAATATTCCTCGGTATGTTAAGTAAGAAGTTTCAGAAATGTGTTGTTCAAATACTTCGTATATCTCTGTGTCTGTTTTTCCAAACGACCGTAACTCGTCTCGGACAGCAACAGATAAGTCGTGCACTTTCTGATAGCGTTGATTACGTTCCCGTTCTATTTCCTGAATTATTGATTCAACACCACGCCGGATTTCTTCTTTTCTTGTTTCTCTTTCTTGCATTGCTTTTTGATACAATTGCAATTGTTTTCCCTGTAACACATCTTGAGGATTGACAAGTTCTAAATCTTTTATTCTGTATGCATTAACGTACCCGCCTTCAAAACATACATCTCCATAATATTCTGTATCCTCTCCTTCTAAATCTTCTTCAAGAACTCCAACACCTGCATGTTGATATGCATACTGGCTGTCCATCCTGAGCCGTACTTTAACGCCTCTTTTGTATGCACCTTTTGTAAGATCATCAATGTTATCACGTAAAGTAAATAGAGGAACGACATCAGTTACTAAGCAATTTTTAGGGATACAACAATTGTTCCCATTCGTTGTTCCATCAACATGAACATTGTTCCCTCCCACACCTTCACACCACTCTTTAAATATTCCAAAAGATCCTTCCGGAATTCCATCATATCCCTTTACAAAAAGAACGGGAGTTCTCTTTTTGATAGTTTTAGGGATTGCAGTACCTTCTTTTGAAATAATATACCCCCTCTGTACTATCGATTCAACAAGTGTATCTTTAAATGTTTGATATGTTTCTTCGCCAGTAATTTCTGTTGTATCGCTCCATATGAGTCCCATCTTTTCTTGAACTTGAGTTTTAATTTTAGTAGCTAAACCACTATATTCCTCTTCGCCGCCTAAACTATCTAGTTCAGTCTCAATTTCGTCGAACACACTTTCTGATGAAAGAAGACCATTATTTACATACGTCACAAAATCCTCATTGGTAAGACAATCCTCAAAAAGAATATGTATGATTGTATCTTCAATACCTATTGCACGGAAGTGAGACACTCCTAATTCAACTAATTCACGTTTGCGATTTTGTACCTGTTTATATTCACGCTGGACATCACGTACAGTCTGTTCAATACTGTCAAAGAGATTGTTTGTTGTTTTATTAACTGTTTTTCTCCATTCAATATCGTCATATTTAAGTGTAAGATACCGACTACGTATCCATACACAAGGTAAATCGTCTTGAGTCTCTTTTCCTTCAATATGTTTAAATTGTACTCTCAGGGAAATTCCATCTGTGCCAGTTACTATACCCCAACTTCCCAGTTTATAATCTCCCTCATTTGTTTCTTGAGTAATTTGAGCACGGGCACCGATCATTGACCGTGGTGAAACATCTACTTTTCGTAAAAGTTGCATTTCATCAATATGAATCTTTCCTCTTCTGTCTCGAATTGGAAATGTAACATCAAAAAAACCGTCGCCGGTGTATCTCTCAGGAAGCCCAATAGTTCCCAAAGGAACACGATGAGTGTTGGTTTCTCTAGACTTGTACTCCCCAATTCCTAATGCCCTAAATGTTCGCATAACTCTTTTTCCATTATCAAAAAAGAGAGTGGACATTTTTGCAGCGATTACTTTTTGTTGTGCAATATGTTCATCATTAATTCTTCTAAACTCTTGTTCTCGATATACATAATTAATCTCCTGTTCAAGTGAGCTAATAATACTGGCAGCAGCACGTTCAGTATCGCCGTCAAATTCTTTAAGAACGCCACGTAATTCAGAAGGAATAGTATCACTAGCAATAATCTCTAACTCTTTAGGATCTGTATACCAATCAGTGTGATGAGTACGATGGTCAAATGCAACAAAGATAGTAGTGTAAGTTCCTTCTTTTCTTATTCCTGTAACTGTACCTGTGCTTCCAATAGGCACGTCATGGATTTCTCCCCCGTGAAGATATCTTATTCTTCTTTTTATAGGACCAAGAGATTTAACACGAACGTCAACGCCTAACTTTTTTGGAATAACTGTAACAACATCATCCAATGTTTTTTGAATTATTCCCCTTACAACTTGTATTAATTCTGCAGATTGTTCTTTATATACTTCATAGGATTCAAATTGTCTTTGTTCCACATCAAGCCCGTACTTTCTGTGTAATTGTTGTAACACTTTTTCTCCTAATGAGGAATGGCCCACAGGAACGGCATCACGAGCTTTTTTTGCTCTAACATCACTTTGTTCAAATTCATATTGAATCTTTCCGTACTGTGCTCGTAAAGCGCCGAACGTATCATCAGAAACAATTTCATACAGAGGGACATTAAAGTCGGTAATTCTGGTACAAAAATTATCAAAATCGTCTTCACCGTAAATTGAAGGAAGTGAAAGGACAACTCCTTTTTCTTCTTCTAACCGTGTCACAATTTGTTCTGCTAATACGTTAAAATTAAATGTTCTTCCACGTAACTCGTCCAGTTCACGGACCATATTTTTTGTATATGTTGCTCTTGAGTGTAAACCAATTTCGTATCGTGATAATACATCATCAATTTTCATGTCCTGAAAAAAACCATCCTGCTGTGCAACAGTAGCGAACGTTCGCAAAAGTAGTGTTCTCGCATCAACAGAATGATCAAGAGCATAGGTACGTAAAGCTTGGGCAGTTGTTTCATCAGTAACTAAACCAATGCCAAGACAAAGTGTTGTTAAATCTGCAAGTTCATCAAAGGAAGTAACGTAGCGTAAACGGTCTTCGTATCCAGTAAGAATATGAGCAACGGTATCAGCGACAATAGAAGTCTCAGGATGAAACCCTTCAAAGAATACATCTTGATACGTTTCTGTTCTTTCCACAACTCTTTTCCTACCGTGTATTTGAACAGATTCTTCAAGTGTAAGCTCTGATGCAATTCTAATGGAGCCGCCAAGTTCTAACATATCTCGTGCACTTTCACGAGAAACAAACTTTTTTATTCTGGCATTTATATATCGTTTTCCAAGAGTACTGTAATATATTCCAACACGCTTCATAAATGTAGGATTTGTAACAAGAGTAAGTTGTTCTATGTCATCAAGTACTTTTTCGCGAGAGAAAAATCTTCCTGTTTTTAGATCGATATATCGAAGTGATGCAGCATTAAATGCATACCCTGCTCGTTCTAATAATGTCAATCCCAGTTCTTCCATTGTCTCAAGTTCAAGATTTAACAATCTTTGCATTCGCGTACCTAAATTCCATGAAACCTCTTGGAAATATCCTTCTGCGGAACTGGCACCATCAACAGTTTCTTTTATAGAAAAATGGCGTAGTGCACTTTCAGCTACCAATATTCCGCTTGCTAAATCAGAAACTGGCCCATCACTATCCAAAGGACTGCCCTTAAATGTTGTTGGAAGAACATTCCTTGTCAACGCGTTAAAAACCATATTACGAACAGGATTAGGATTGAATGTTACTGGATCTCTTTTTGTACGACCATCATCCAGTTCCAAAATAGCTGCTATTTTCTTAACTGGATCATATGGAGGAGCGACAACAGTAACAACCTCTTCTTCTTCACCAAAAAGATTTGTTTCACTTGCGCGATTAAACATATCTGCTAAGTCATCTTCATCAAAAAAACTGTCATCGTCATCAAGTGCAGGAGGAATATCGAGTATAGGAAGTATTTCTAGTTCTTTAGTTCTTTCTTGTTCTTTAAGTTTTAACATTTGTATAATTTCTTCTGCCATGGTATTAATTTTTTATGTGAATAGTTAAGTGATTTTTTTTGGACATTGTGTTTATTTTTTGAAATTTTTTATTGTGGTTGTTAGAGGCATTAACAGTTTCATTCTGGTTGCTCAACAGTAAGCACTTCTAATCCTCTTTCTAATCCTCTCCCTTCTTTTCTTTCAGTTTCTACTAATCCTCCCGTAAGTACGTGAGGAATTGCATTAGCAAATGCTGCAACATCTTCATCCGATATTTCCAATTGCGGAACAGGATTGGAATAACAATCACATGCACCCGTTAGTCCCTCCGCACCAAACCTCGTTGGAGCAGATGAACGGTACATAATTTCTCCGCTGAACGGTACCCCATACTTTTCAGGTTCAACTAACGTAAAAATTTCAAGTACAGCAAGTGCACCTGCAACAGCATTACTCATGACAACCGAGGGGTCAGGATTGGCTGCACAACTTGCACGTCGAATCATTTCATCCTGTCTACCCCGATCATAAATCTGATAAAGACAATCTTGACAGAATGTCTTTCCAGCAACTTGTGTTATTGACCGCGCACTATATGGAAGTGCTCCTGAACTTATCATTGGTATATTATGTGAAATTGCGTGTGCAGTGTTCAATGCACGAGTGTAAGGATTATCAACAAAGTCGAATACAACATCATATTCCCGTTCTGTTTCAAATCCAGGAAGAATCTTTACGTTAAATCCATCAGAGTGTGTTCTCCCTAAACTCATTTCCACAATCTTTTTTGCAATATGAACTGCTTTCAGTTCTCCAACACCGTCAAAACCTAATACCTGTCTGTTAATATTTGTTGAATCAAACGTATCGTAATCAAACACGTCAACACGGTCAATGCCCATTTTTGCTGCAGCAATCGCGCCCCAACATCCAATAGCGCCTGCGCCAAGGAATGCAACACGAAGATCAGCGTATTTAGTCGCATCAGGTCGAGGAGCCATTTCTCCTTCTTTCGGGAATCCAAAACGATATCCGTCGCCAAGCCGGTATCTAACTGGTTTTTGCAGAATATCTTTATCATTAAAGATAAGTTTACGAACTTCTTCAGTCGTAACACCGCACATAAGTAATGCCATTAATTCGTCCTGCTCATTTCCTTCAAACATAGGCATAAGATATGCTAGATCATGAGATTCGGAATCGCACCGTACAAGTTTTGTATATCCCCATTGGGAAGATGTACTTAACACAGGGATATGATGTTCATGACCAAACAGGATTGCATTTCTTTTTGATGTAACCATATTTGTTGCATCAACAATAACTGTTGAACCAGTTAATGTATCTTGATCAATTCGTGAAACTAAGTCTGTTGGATATCCTTCAACGCGTATTTGAGGATTAACACGACGAAGAAGTTCTGCATATGCTAATGCTCGAGAACCATGGGAAACGGGAGTACCCATAAATGTGCCACGTTCCTCTTCTTCGATTGTATTTTTGCCATCAATAAGAACTACATTACCAACACCAAGAGCTGCAAGACAAAGTGCAACGTATTTTCCCTGAAAATCTAATCCTATAACGGACACTCGTGCATTCTTAAGTCTATCTTGACCAGCATCACCCCAGAGCAATTTCTGTCTGTCATACCGTTCTTCTTCGATTACAAGAGTGTCAGCGTTTGTCATTGTAGTAATGTTGTTGTTTCTTATTATTCTTTTTTTTGTTTTTTATTCTTCATTTTTATCCGTTGAATCACCTAAATCGTCTAGTGCACCATTATATATTGTTGTAAGGCTTAAATCTGACAATTCTTGAGTGCCAAGCACGTGAGCAGTAGGTTCAATTTGTTCTAAACTTTGCGGTAAAGGAACATATTCCCCTGCAACTTGTGTAACATATCTTTGTAAGGCTGTATTCCGTGAGTCTGTACTACCATAAATAAACCTAAACATGAACTGAATAGTCGCATTATCATCAGGATTTTCTTTAAGTCCTGCAGAGATACATTTGGCAACTCCACTCGCGTGATAGAAAGCAAATCGTGGCGTAAATACTTCTTTCAAAGGATCATCACTAATTGGACCAGTATATTTTACAGCTTCACGAAAACCAAAAACGGGCGACGGTTGTCTCGTACCTCCAGAAATGGTAGAAACCCCATATCCTTGTTGAAGAGAGAAACGGTCTATTGAAGTTAATACATCGTCAAGGTATTCAGAAAACTTACAGTCATCGTGTCGCCATTCGAGAACATAAGAATGTGCAGCTAATGTAAACAAATCTGCAATCTCGGTCAAACGATAGTTTTTATCTGTAACTTTATCGTCAGTTTGTCTTTTTGGAGTTACTGGACCGCCTGACGCATTAGAGGCACCTTGACCTTGTAGCCAAGGAGAAGTGGGTTGAACTGGACCCCATTGTTGTCTCCATGTGTCGCCATGAGACTGATAACTCGTGGCATCGGGAGGATATCCCGTGGGTAAACTAGAACCACCGCCTCTTGCAGATTTACTTCTAGTTCTTGTAAATACTTTTGGTCGAGGTGGAAAGCGTATCCTTTCACGTACTAATTGTGCAACTTCTGCTTCTGTTGGCATTGGTTCTCCCAAATCAATAACTTGAAGAGGAACATCTGATGTGTACACTATTGGTTTTTCTCCCGTAAAGAGTCGACGTTCACCAATACCCATTTTAACAAAAGGCCCATTTGTAGTATAATTAAACACAAAACTTGCCGCGAAATGAACAACTCTTGGTTCTTCAAGAGAAATGTCAACAGTGTCAAGGAGCCGAGCTAAAAATTCTTGTTTCTGGAAATATTTTTTATCCGGATGAAATCCAAAATGTTGTAACAATGCGTAGAACGCTCCATCGTTAGGAAATATAAATTTTTGTACAACATCTTTGAACGCATCGCCTTTGATAATCTGGCCCTCAGGTGTGTATTCCTTTACTTTATCAGCCAACCGATCTATAAGTCTAAATGGTTCTGGATACGATCGTTCTGTCGCCCCCTTCATTTTATTAACTAGACTCGTAAGAGCAGCATCGTCTGCAGAACTATGAGCTAACCCACCAACAAGTGTAGGGTGGATATGAAACATTGCTGCCATACGTAGGTCTGTTCCTTGAGTTTCGTTGTGTGTCCGTAGTTCAAGTCCAGCCATAGGAAATTGCTCTGCAACAACAATATTTCCTTGCGATACGGGAAGGTCGTTTGGAACGATAAAATCGCATAAAGTAAATGTATCGTCTCCACCGTCAATAAGATAAAAACCGCCAACTTCTAAGTTTCGACCTTTTCCTTTTCCCACTCCCTCGCCGTCAACATCTCGCGTTATTTCGCCAATCATATGGCCTAAAGCCAAACATCTCTTACTAATTATTAAAGGATTGGGAACAAGTTTGTATGCACTCAAACTTTGTTCTGCCGCGGCATCATCAAGAAGATCGAATAACTCATCGTCGTCTCGAGGCGGTGTTGGTAATGGGCATATTCCGGTCGGACAATCAGTAACAGGAGTAACAGGAGTACCTGCAGAAGCAGCGGAAGGAGTAGAAGTAACGGGAGTGGCAGCAGAACCAACAGTAGTAGTAGTAGTTGCTGGAGTAAGTGCAGCAGTAGCATTTATTGGTCCTATATCATTTCCAGAGTTGTCATGTGTTGTCATTGTATCATTCCTTTCTTATTTATTTTTTGTATTGTTGTATTGTATTGTAATACAATACTGTTTTTTTATGTCACTTTTTTTTCTAACACCTCAATAACATCATATCCCTGTGCTCTTGCATCAGCACGTGTCAAAGAACCTTGAGTTAAAATATCATCAAGATGTACATAAAAATATGTGTACCCGGGATGTTTATCAAGACTGATTTGATTAAGTGGCTCTCTAACAACATTTACGCCAGCATTTAGTCTACGGACCATCTCTGCGGGCGTTTTTCCATAATTGCTATCTTTAAGGTTACATAATGAACCAAATCCACTAGGCCTCATTCTCTCACGAATACAGGGGTGATGTTCTCGCTGTTCTACAACGTAAACTTCTCTAGTAACGTAATGTACACCACCATTGGATCCAACTTGAATAGCAACACGTGTTGTAGGAAATGGCCAAAATACATCACCATTTCGTCCATCTTGAGTTGCAAATTTGTTTACTGTTGTGTATACATAATAGTGTCCTTCTCTTAAAATAAAACCACTACCTGAAATATCATACTCTTCTCTTTTTGCAAGTTCATGCATTTGCCTTTGTGTTACTCCATCTTCTCTCACTATATTTCTAATGATATCAAACGCATCTTTACTCTTTTCAAGGGCAGCAATACGCCATAATTTTACCCGGCGCTGTTTATATTCTGAAGAAAGTGTTGCTATGTCAGTAACTTTCTTACCAGGAACGTACTCCCTTCCGTTAACAGTAAAAACAAGTTCACTGTCAACACTATCTGCACCATCATCATGTTGGTCTCGTATCACTAACTGAAAGACATTTCCATTAATAACATATAATGCTTGGTTACCTGTTATTTCTCCAAACAGTGATGAAGAAATACCATCTTCAACTATACCAATTTCTTCGGGAGTATATAACAATGGAACTAAAGGATCACGACTAAGAGATTGTTTTTCTCTTTGCAATACGATGGCACGTAATCGTTCACTTGGATTTTCTTCCACCGTATCGTCAGTTCCAAAATCCTGTGCGAGTTGTGCTCGTATCTCTTCTTTTGCTGTTTGAACAAATCTATCCTGTTGTATTTCAACACCAGAAGTTTTTCCTGTACCCCCTTCTAAGTCATCAAGAGCAGCATTAATTTCGTCGTGGTAAATGCTACTATCAGCACCGTATTTCTTGCTCACGATTAAAGGTAACAATTCATACATGATAAATTCTAAAGTGTGTATCCGCCCTTTTTCTGAGAGTAACTCTTCTTCTGCTTTCAGTTCTGCATTGACAGTATCTTTCACATATCCGGTACAGTGAGTATGAATTGGTCTTACTTGCATATCAACATCAAAACGTTCAAGATGAGAAAAAGAAAGTGAGGGAACTAATGATTGATGAAAACCGCCAACACGAACATTATCCGGATACTTCTCGGTATCGACGAAATCGTAAAGACGACTTCCATGCAATACAAAAGAAAGCCCCCTCTCAGCTATCCTTTCCAAAAACGTTGTTAATGTTTTCATGCTAGTTTGTAGTCAATGGTACCCTTTGCACAATAGCTAGAAGTGCTTTCAGTTCCTAAAACATTTTTGTCATTGGAACTTCCAGGTATGATGATTGCAGATACCATCAGTTCTACTCCGCCGAGGAACTCCCTTTTAACATCATCTTTCAGAACACTATCTGGACGGAAGTACTGATTTACTTTAGAACCTAAAGTAACACGTTCTTTTACTTCAGTACCATCGGCAGCTTTTGCATGAACTGTAACAGTGTACCCACCAAACTGAGCACCTTTCCCTGTCTTTTTACCAGTTTCTTCAATGAGTTTTGCAACTTCGCCAGTTCCCGTCATTTCAGCAATGATACCGTCAACTGCAGGTTGCGCTCTTGCACTAACGTTTCGAGAATATTTTACACCCTCGATAGTTACTTGCTTTCCTACACCATATTCAACAATTTGTTGAGCTGTTCCGTCTAAAAGAACGTGCCTATCGTCTCCCCGCGTTGCAACTGCTACTCGACCACCCTGAACACATCCAGGAAACAGTGCAAGAATAACGTGAAAATTTGGATCTAAATTTCCAACGGTATATTTCTGCTCTTCAACTGTTTTTTCATCTTTTCTATCTTCTGGCCGAGTGTCTCCACATGGCCTTGTTGTTGTTACCATTTTTATTTTTACCTCGTGTTGTTTATTGTAACTTTTTCATCCACCATACTTTTTTTTTAATCATACCGTGACGTCAGAACGTCACGATAATGAACATGAATATCCAATTGCTTTTTTGTTGCTTATTTTTTATTCTCCAGGTCATTTTCTAAAACAAGATCTCTTTTTCATACAAAGGAACAATCTTTATTTCTTCTCCATCGACAGGTTTGTAAAAAACGTCAGCGCGAATTATCCTTTCTGTACCTTCACCATATTTTTGTAACTGAGATATCACTCTACCACCATCAAGGAGCATAAGAGTAACATACGCCCTTCGGACACCTGTACCCCCCACCAAAACATGATCCATAAGAGCAGGTCCTACCTCAATATCTCTCCCAATAGGATCTCCGTCAGAATCGATTTTATCTAGTAGACTAAAAGGAAAATAATGCGTTCTGAGAATTGATACTTCTGCAGGTTTATTGCTAGCAACAAATTTTGTACGGAAATATGATTCGCGAGAATTGCACATGGTAGCGTATGCTAACTGTAAAAGTTGAGGAACACAATCAGGTGGCGAATTTCGGTTAAACGTTTGTGGTTTTCCACTAACATCAATCTCTTCTTTATCTAGTTGTACTTCTAAACCACCGAATGTAAAACAACCATTTCTTTCAGCAGGTGTTAGTATTTCCGTTCCTTGCGATCGCGAAACTGGAGATACTACTGATGGTGCTTGACCACCACAAATAATAATCAATGAATAAGCCAGTTCTCGATATTCTTGTATTCTAGCAGATTCTGGACCTGAGAGGTCTGGGAAACTTGTTGACGCATGTAAATTTGCAAATACATCTAAAGCACTTGACCTTCCATCAGGAAGTCGTGGATTATCTCTTCTATCTCGGATTACTCCGTCCCTATCTGTCCAAAAGCCTGCGGGTAAAGTGTGCACATCTCCGTGTACATCCTTCCAGTATCCACATGGGATTGTATCGTTTTTTTTATTTACCATTGTGTGTTTGTGTGTGTCTTTATTTGTTTAATTTAAAATGTAAACCGCCCTTTCTTTTTCGGTTCAATGCCGCCAGGGAATACTCTTTTGTACTCTCGCGTATCAAGATACCATGGCGCAGTTCTGTTCCCACCATGAAAAGTTTGTAGTTCTGCAATGAACTTTTCATCACCAACTTGTTTTCGGTACGCAATTGCAAAATCAATAAGAACACCAGGAAGGTTCCCACCACCACAACATCCGCCTTGTTCTGGTTGATTAAGTTTGAAACAACCGCCCGTAGGACATGTTTCCATAAGAACACCATCCGTTAATTGTGCAACGAGTGGTGTCGCACGATACTTTTCCTGTAATCGCCAATATGATGCTGCCGTTCCTGCAAAGCCCGGAAGACTTTCTTTAAAAAGTATATCATCTCTCTCTTTTTTAATCCCTGCTGAAATCCTTTTTGTAATTGCAGACATGACAGTGACACCTTCAGTTCTTCCTGCTGCAATTTGTTCAAAAAACATTTCAACAATGGCATATCCTGCACGATTTCGACCTCCACCAGCAACTCTTTCCACACTTTGAGTGTTAACAACAAAGATGTCACCATTGGGATTTGCTTTCATAATACGTGTTTCTTCCGAGTCATCTCGCGCAACGTACAAAACTGTTGCAGAGGGATATGCTGCTATAATGTCTGCATGAGGAACAGACATATTAGTAAGGATAGCAAAAGGCATTCCTGTTTTTGTAATATCTGGTATTCCTGAATATGCACGAACTGTTTTTGGTGTTACATTTTCAAAAAATGGGTTTAAATCTCTTTCTGTATGAGAAAGAAGCATAACAAGATCATTATTTGTTTTAATTGGAACAGTGTATCCTTTTTCTTCAACCATAGCATCAATACGACCTTCCCGCCCTAATTCTTCAAATGAGCTACGGAAATCAAAGAAATGTTCATTTCCTCGAGCAACAAAATCTTCTGCTACATTTATATCTGCATTTAACATATCACGAAAGTCAACCAGCCCAGAATTATCTCGCCGAGTTCTAATATACCTCAAGTGATTTGCAACACGATTTTTTGCTCCTTTATCATTAACAACAGTTGTATCGATTAATAATTCTTGCGCGCTAGGTCCAAGTTCAGACATCATTGCATCACGTGCAAGTTTATTTCCTGCAACATACACAATAGTTGAATTACGATACACACAACGCACTGCATCAAGAGGAACAATATCATTCACAATAACAATTGTAGGATTTTCATGTGTTGTATTTGGCCGCGCGTCATATGATGGTGTCCACTCAACAGTATTATCATCCTGTAAAAATGTAAACTTCTCTTCACTAGGAGAAACAACCACTATATGTTCTGGTAAAGGTTCTTTAAACATATACTCAATATCTCCACCCATTTTTTCTTTGAATGTTTTATAGACATCAGTAAATCCAACACCTGGAATAAAGAATCCTGATTCAAGAAATGTTCCTATACGATGGGCAGCATCACGTACATCACTTGTTGGAAACTCTGAAGGAAATTCTCCAGGATCAGTGAATGTAACATTTGGATTGGCATCACTAATTAAGAAGCCCAAACCGAGAAGTTCATCGCCTTCTAACTCTCCCGCAGCATATCCTAATACACTGAGTAAAAACTCTTCACGAGATGAAGGTTGTACTAAAGCTGTTGCAGGAAAAATAGTATCAAGCATTGGTTGTTCATTAGGAAATTTCTCGGCCCGATCAAGAATAACGTCAAGTGCATCGTTAAAACCTTGAGTTCCAAGGTACGCATGTGCAAAAGGAGCCATCCTAATAACATGTGTTGGATCTTCAAAGACAGAACAAATACGTTCTAAAAAAGAAACGGCAGTGGCATATCCTTTATCTATATCTGGAGGTAATGTTGGATTGTCCATGTTTAATCCGAATGATGCAATCAAAGAATCACCCATGAAACGAACATCTTCTAAAGATTTGGGTCTTTGTATAACTGCATCTAATGCAAGTAACTTTTCAATGTGGTGTGCACTAGCCGCATCAATCGTAGTAGCAACTGCAGTTGTTGCCCCAATAATTTTTCTGTTTGTCATTGTTATTCTTCACACTCTCTAACCATCTTTTTTTTTCATAATTAATGTAATCTTTTTTGTATCCTAGTAACTGCATCTACTGCAGCAGTAACTTCATCTTGTGTTGTTGGTACGTAGACACTCATCCTGACACTTCCAGTTTCTCTAATCCCCAAATAATGATGTGCAAGAGATGCACAGTGAACACCGTTTCGCACCTCAACACCTTCTCTGTTTAATGCAAATGCAAGTGCCATTGGTTCTATACCTGCAAGATTAAATGCAATAAGGCCGGTTCTTTGTGTCGCATCAGTAGGACCATACAAAGTTATCCCAGGTATAGTTACAAGACCGTCAATTGCACGTTGTGTAAGTTCCTGCTCGTGATATTGAATCTTTTCCATCGCTGTTCGTACAACGTGTTTTGTTTTCTCTAATCGTTTCTGGGGATTTTGAAGAGTTGCCATTACATCATGATGTCTTTCAACATATCTCCCAAAGAGTTCGACCTCAGCGGGATGTCTTTCTTCAACATTATACAAACTATATTCAAAATCTCCCCGTGGCGTGTTCAAAAGGATTTCTGTTTCAATACGTTTTCCAGTACGTTCAATCTCATCATGTTCAGACAAATTGCCCAAAGCCATGGAAATAAGAAATTCTATACCAAATCCAGTCCCTATAACTCCTAAGATGTTTGGTGTTCCTGCAGTATATTTCCAAGGTAAATCTTGAAACTCAATAGCGTCTGGTGTAACATCTAAAATCATATCCCCACCAGATATGTAAGGATCAAAATGTTGAATTGCTTCTTTTCGAGCCCATAAACCACCAACACCCAAAGGTAATGCCATTTTATGAAATGACCATGCTAAAAAATCACAGTCAAGATTCTGAACATCGACAGGACTTCCTGGAACAAGTTGTGCCCCATCAACTAATAAGTATGACCCCTGAAAACCGTCTGGTTGTACATATCCACTTGCATGTGCAATCTCACCAATTGTTGCAACGTCTGGTTTGACTCCCATAAAGTTTGATGCACCTGTAACAGCAACCAATTTTGTTCTCTTGTCAACAAGATGTTTCAATTCAGACATGTTAAGTTCTCCCGTTTTAAGATCAAATGGAACTATTCGAATGTCTACCTCTCGACCAAAATCTGCTAACGTTGCTTTAAGTTCGACCCATGGAACATAATTAGAATTATGTTCAAGGGCAGTAACAACTATATTATCTCCTGAGCGAACTTGACGTTCCATTCCACGCCGTACAAGATTAATCATGTCTGTTGCATTTCTTCCAAAAATTATTTCCCGCCAAGAACGAGCATTAACTAAGTTTGCAGCAATATTATATGACCTTTCAAACTCTTCTGTTGTTGCCATTGATGCGTCATATTCGCCTCGGTGAACATTGGCATAACTGAAAAGACTTTGTGCAATTCTTTCAAGAACTGGAAGAGGTAAATGTGTCGAAGCGGTACTATCCATAAAATGGCGCGGTGTATCGGTCCGCGGATTGCGCACATCCATCTGAAGTGACCTCTGTAAATATGGAAATTGTTGCCTTATTGCTGTTGTATCAATCATATATTGCGCCCTCAGCAGTATCTTTTAGTTTTGATAATTAAAAATGTATATACTTTATAAAGATTACGGAAGAAACACCACTCCAGAATAGTAATGGCAGTTTTGTTGCCTGGAAAAGTATCTTATCATTATAAATTCTTAAGTAAATGTTTATAAAGTTTTTTATGTAAGTTGTTATGTGTAAATTGTTATGTAACAAAAATAGAATATTACTTAAATTATTCTGATTCTTCTTTTCCTTCCTTGACTTTCTTCACAGTATCTTTGAATGCAGAAATTTGTTTGACTGTAAGGTTCTTATACATAAGATATGCTTGCCTGATATTCCGTAAGAAACGTGATTGTTCGTACAATTTCTTACTAATGTTAAGAAAATCGTATTTTTTATTATCAATTTCTTCAGAGAAAATCTGTTTCATGTGACATTTTGTACAGATCGTATACTCTCGTGGATGAACAAGAACCCACTCATCTTTGCATATGTTACACTTTTTTTTAAACTTTAATCGTGGCATTAGAGAATATACTTGGAAGAGACTTTATAAAACTTTATAAAATCCATGAGAATAACAAGGATATGAAACTTATCTCACGGAGTCCAAAAAAGGAGACAGAAGATGACTAAAATCATTTCTTGGAATGTCAACGGCATCAGAGCAGCCCTTAAGAAAGATTTTCTTACTTTCGTTGAAAAAGAAAATCCAGACATTTTGTGTATTCAAGAAACAAAGGCACATTTGAACCAAGTAGACAAAATACTTGATGAGTATCCTTACCATTTCTGGAATGAAGCAAAAAAGAAGGGGTATGCAGGAACAGCAATCTTTAGCAAACATGAACCGCTCTCTGTCAAGAATGGAATTGGAAAACAAGAACATGATGCCGAAGGAAGAGTAATTACACTTGAATTTAAAACGTATTATGTCGTGACGGTGTACATTCCAAACTCAGGAAGAGGCCTCCCACGTCTTGACTATCGGAAAGAGTGGGACAAGGATTTCTTACATTACGTTCAGAAATTAGAAAAAGAAAAACCAGTCATTGTCTGTGGTGATTTTAATGTTGCTCATACAGAGATAGACCTGGCAAATCCAAAAAGTAATTATAATAAAACTGCAGGATATACACAGATAGAGATTGACGGATTTCAACGGTTTATTGACCATGGTTTTGTTGATACGTTTAGAGAATTTCATACAACGCCTGGACACTACAGTTATTGGGGATATTGGAACAATCTTCGTAAGAGAAATATTGGCTGGCGAATTGATTATTTCTTAATTTCAAAAAAGTTACGACAAAAACTTAAAAAAGCATTCATTCTTTCAAGCATTATGGGATCGGATCATTGTCCTGTTGGGATTGAGATTGAGTAAGACGTAACTCTTTCAATAACTCTTCTGTCCTACCTGTATCTTCTTTCATAAGAACGGCAAGGTATACCTTTGCCAATGCAATACTTTCTTCACAGTCTGAACTGCATGGAAAGTGTGACACTAAAACCGCATCATTGTTTCTCTTTGTGAGATTTGTAAATGGGTTTGTGGGTATATGGGCAGGATTAGGATTATTCTCGCTAAAATTTCTACAAAAGAAATTCACGCAACATCGTGGATATCCTAACAATAGTCCTAAATCTACATGGTTGTTCATCAGTTCATAATATGCTGCCAACCACACTTTCTCTTCATCTTTTGACATGTACAGAAAATACATCCCTTGTCGTGAATCGTTCTCTGGAACCCTAAACCCTTTGTTTGAATATCCTGTATCATCCGCAAGGATGACTTTGAATTTTGATCTAACACAAAAGAGGTTATTTTCTCGACAATAGTGTTCAACTTGTGAAATCTCTGATTCATAAAATCCGTGACGGACAACATGTTTCACATCTTTCTGCAACAAAACAATCTCCTGTGCATGTGTTTTTGAGCCGAAGATACGTGCAAGTGTGTTTATCATGAGATTATTTAATAGAACGGATTATTTAATGATTATGATTTGTGATGACGCTTAAAAATAAAATTCAAAAATTTTAAATAACTACTTAAAAGTAAAAAAATCAAGAAATGTTTATATATTCCATCACAACTCCTCCACAGATGGTTTTGAGAAATGTTGCGACATCACTTGCATCACTTGCGTTGATTGGCTCCCTTGCGTTTGCAAATCCTGCACGTTTTGCCATTGTTCAACCACCAAGACACGTTTCTTCATTATCACAATTTTGTGGATCAACACTGGAAAGAGTTGTTGAAGCTGGAATCACGGCAGGGATTCAACCAGAAACAATTTTAACATCTGGCATTATACCACAAAATGTACATATCGTTTCACGCATTACTGGAGGAGAAGACGTTGCGGCAACGTGTGCTGATCAAAAACCAAAGTACGCAACTATTGACGATACTGTTGAAATGTACGTTGTTCTTGAAGCGACACGATTTGGACAAAAAGTGTACTTTACTGATGCGCCATGTATTAAATTACAAGGAAAAAGGAAAGCGGATAGAGTTATGTCTTGGCCATCATCAAAAAAGCCAGACGTAGAATGGTTTAAAGTCGAGGCAGAAGGTAATAGTTATGGATATATTTCAAAGAGGCACCCTATACTTTATGAGGAAACATCATGGCGAGACGGATGGAAAACTAGTGCCGACGTTCATCCAACATCATTTGAAGATCTATTTTTGGAGAAACCTTCGGGAATAGGTGTTATGAGATTTAAAGTAGTTGCACGTCTTAATGGAAGAGAAATGGCAAGTTCTGGTAGTGAGTCTATTAAACATGGTGCAATAAGTACGAAGGTTCATCGTGTTTCTTTTCGTCCAGATACAGGTTCATGGACAGATTACCTTTTTGAGTTGTTTAACACACCATACATATGGGCAAGTACTACATCGCAGGTTGACTCGTTAATCGGATCTGATTGTGCAGACTTTGCAACATACGGATGGAGAAGATATGGACATGAAAACCCGTACACGTGGTCGTATGGATTACGTAATAAAAAACATACCACGAGAATTGCACAGATTTCTGATACCAATACTCGAGGAATACTTTTAGATAACGGGGGGAATCCAGTCCCATATGGAACTGTTAATGAAGGTGATGTTGTTTTCTTTCCCAGACACATTGCTGTTCTTTACGAAGATAATGGAAATGGTGTTTTAGATTGTTCAGATCTTGTTCTTCACACATTATTTCACGAACCCACAATAGTTCCATTGTGTGAAGCATTTGGGGTACCTAAAGAAATCCTCCGTTGGAAAGAACTACTTACTAGTAAATAATTCTAAAAAGATTTATAAACTTGGTCGCACTTGTTTTTATAATCATACGTGGTATTGATAAGAATGTCATATTACATAAGAACACTTATTTCGGTTGCTAGTCTTGTTGGATTAGTAGCACTTAACTCTTGTCGTGATACACTAGAACCAGATGTAACAACAAAAGTAACACTTTCTACACCACAAGAAAATGAAAAACGAGTTGATGAGAGTCCAGGTGATAGAGGAAATAAGAGGATTGAAGATAGGACTCTTGACGACTATATCACTGTTCCTGAAAGTGTTCGCGCGTTTAGAAAAGGATTAGATTATTCTCCTAATGGCCATGAGTACGTCCTTGTTGAACTTGCACCACAAATGGGGGTATATATTCTTACACATAGAGACGGTTCGGATATAAAAAATTTTGCAAAAACATACCTTAGTTTAAATGGAGAAGAACGTAAATCATTAGTCCACAAACCAAAGGAAGGATATGAAGATTTTATAACATTTGCTTTTAATACTGTAAGAACACAACCACATTATACAAGAATCAGGAGATTAGCGAAAAGAATGGATTCTGAAGGAGATAAAGTTTTAACACCATTAAATATGATAAGCAGATAAGTATTTATTATTACATCATTAATGTAATAATTGTGATAAAATAACTTATTCTATTAATTATTTCAATTAATAATTAATTATTCTTGTAATGTGTTCATCTTTAAGTCGCGTAAGGTCTAAATTTCCATCTAAACACTGAAAGTAGCTTTTTCTTTTCGCCTTCAATTCCACGACGTTCAGATTTGAGCTGTTCAATACTTTTCAAGCCGCCATGTTCACCAACACCTTGGTATATGTGTGCATCAATCGCAGGCATTGATCCCGCAAATTGTTGTATATATTTTTTTCCACTTCCAGGAGGAATCTCAATAACGTCTTTAACACCGATTGCATGACCATATAGTATTAGAACATCGCCAGGTTGAATAGTATCATACTCGTCAACAGAAAGAACTTGTATATCATCTTCCCATGAACTTCCACTTCCTGCTTCTACCAATTGTGTCGCTCGCACATACGCTTGAGTTGACTGACTTGCCATCCAATCTTCAACAAACTTTTGTGGACGTTGAAAATATTGAGGATCACGTAGGCACGTTTTTCCACCGCCAAAACAAATATCCTGACCAGTTGATATCGCATATTCATATGCTAAACGAAACTGTGTGTCTATACATTGTTGATCGCCATTTAATACGTCGAGTTGTAGCCTATCACTATTTTTAATAATTATGTTTGGAATTTCAAGTTCTTCACCACTTACTGTTACTCCTGCAGATTGTCTGTATGTTTCTGCGGTCCATTGCCGAACATCTGTATTTCTGATAATGGGAAAACCTTCAATATATTCTTGATAACTTATAAACGAATTACCATCTTCTGAACTTATAATTTGACCCCAAACGCCAGATTTTATTTCTCCAATATCACCTACAAGTCTAAAATTAATGTCATCAAGTTCGTCTGCATATTCTGCTTGTGCTTCTCGTAATCTTTTAAAGTCATCATATCCCCCTGCACTTTGTTCAAGAAATACAATCTGACGATCTACATCTTCGATTGATGCTGTAATCTTGTCTAATTCTTTCTTTGTTAAAATTTTTTCTGCAGGAGTTCCGGCAAGTTCTGCTCGACGTAATTGTCCTAACGCTTCTTCCTGATCATAACGCAGTAGAAGAAGTTTATCTTCCAGGGGTTCAAGTGCTGCAATTATTTTTTTAAATTGGGGGTTTTCATCAAGTTCTATACTATATGCTTTTAGAAATTCTTCAATAGGTGCACGTCGCTCCAATAAATCTGCTCGTTCTTCCGATGTAAGTTCAAGATAGTATTCTGCATCAATGTTAAGGTCGTATAACTTCATTTCTCCACTATGTGTATGGTATTCAAATCTCATATCAGAAGAAACTAATTCTTCAGAGGGTGAAACATCTGTGGCAGAAAGAAGTATCTGTTGGCCATCAGCATCGAAAACATATTTACCATTAGTAATTGTTCCCTCTCCAGATAATGTTAGAGATAAAGCTAATGGTCTTTTAGGAGGAGACTCTTTAACAACATCCATTGTTCCCCCTTTGAGTTCAAATTCTAAACGCCCCGTACGTTGTCTTGTTTGCCAGCCTTCAAATACCACCCTATATTCAAGGAATATTGGATTATCATCTTCAGCACGTGAGACAAAACCATCACCACCCAACCAAATGTGTTCATCACCATACATGAAATAATTTTCTTCAGGCATGATACTTGGAACAATTTCCGCGTACAATTTTTCTCGTTGCTCTTTATATTTTTGATGGATATCTTCCTGCACCATAACTGTCGGAACATATTTTGTAGTAATTTTCCGCAATACATCAGATTCTAAAGAAATTGATAGTGAAAGTGATTCTAATTCTTGTTTGACAATATTGATTTTTTCAGATGATGCTTTTGAACCAACTAACTCTCTAAACCGTTTCTCAAGTTCTTTCTGTTTTGCTTTAAGAGCGGAAAGTTTACTAAACTGATCGTTCCACTCATGTTCAAATTCACTTCCCAAAGAAACTTTTGATAGTGCATCTTGTTCTTCTGCATTGATATTATCCAATTCAGGACTTGTAACGTAGACTAATCGTAACGTTTTATCTTTTTGTGTGGTATGTGTAAAGCCTTTGATAGTAACTTGAGAATCACTTCCAACTAAGACGGGGCTGCCCTTCTCAAATGTTAACCTTCCTTTTTCTATCCTATCCCCCTCAGGAAGCAAAACTTTCCGTCCATAGATTGTAATATCAGAATCCGCATCAACACTTTTAACTGTCGCTTTTACTAACTTAACTATGTTATTATTCTCAACAAATTCAAACGCTGTAGACTTTTCAAAATGAAGTCCTGCAAAACCTATTGCGTTTCCCCTCACAGTTCCACCAATAAGTATGAACTCTCCATCTTGAATTTTCTGAGAACCAATCTCGCCATCGTCGATGACAAACTTGCCTTGAGAGAAACTAAGTGTTCCAGAAAATGGCCACTCACCATTATCGCTATCAACGATGATAACGTTTCCCTCATCATCAATCTTTAAACTTTCTTTAGCATGAGAAAAATCGTATATGTTAACTTCTTCCCCACCGGCACCAACAAGTTTTCCGGAAGGACTATAGTAAAATTCTGATGGGGGAGCAAGGGTATCAATGAAAATTGTTATTCCCTGTGATGCCATAAACTGTTCGAATGCATCGGGAACCACCATAATATTTGCAGAACTTGAAAAATAATCATATGCAATTTGATAATTATCTTCAAAATCTTGAATACTTGAGATATACAATGCTTGATCTTGTGGAGTAAAGAATATAAATTCCTCTACTGGAACTGAATCTACTGGGGCGGAGGGAAAATGAAGAGTAGGATCTTGTGCAATAACAAATGCTATACTAAATACAAAAAGAACAAGTACCATTATCGGGTTATATTTTCTCATTTTTTTCATCTATTAATTTATTGTAAACAATATTAGTTCTGTATCAATATTACCAATATTATCTTGAGCTTCAATTTCAACAAAATGTGATCCTTTTTGGTCTTCTGAGGGAGTAAATTTAATCAGTCCATCGTTGTTAATATCAAACATGTCGGTATCATCATAAAATAAAACGTCATCTTTGTTTGTTTTTATCTGATATTCAAACAAAATGTTTGATAAAATATCAAAACTAACAATATCTTCCATCACAAATTCTTCTTTTTCTTTCACAGGAATGGCCTCAACAATAAACTCAAACGTAAAATTATTACCTTTTATTAGTGCAGTATCTTTGTCTTGCATAGTAAACCACACAAGATCATTTCCAAACGGTCCGGTATCATATACGGGAAAAACGGTGATTATAACATCATCGTCAGTTGCCCATTCGTCAATACATGTTAAGCAAACGTATCCCTCAGTATCCATATGTTTCTGAACTATTTTACGTGCAGTTTCTAAAAATTTTTGTATGTTAATATCAACAGTATGAACAAAATCGTGTAGCTCGATAACTGTGATTCCTTTTTGTACTTCAAGAGGATACTTAAGTTCAACAATAACCTGTTGACCAAAATCAACATTAACATCTACTTTACCAGACATTATTTTGTATCCTTCCTCTTCAAAATGTGAAAAGTTTTGTAAACAAGTAGGTAACGTTTCTTCAATGTACCTCTCAAGTTCTTTCTCAGCATCAACTTCTGAGATGATCATCATTTTTTCGTCAGCATAATAATAAGGAAGTGAATCGTCAAAGAAAATTATTGAATAGTCAAGTGGCGATTCCCAATATCCGCCCTGCCTGCCAGTTTGAAGAACTCCCAGTTCCACTACTTGTTCGAAACATGATTGAACAAAATCTTGGACAGAAGAAGCATACGGGACGGTGATAAGTTCTCTATCAATAAGAACTGTTTCCGTTTCATCTTGTCCTTGTTGAAAGAATAACAATCCAACCACTAATAATAAGACAATCCCAACTATAATAAACACTGTTACTTGTCCTCTTTTTTGCATACTTTCATTTAAAAGAATATCGACATATAAAAAGCTTGCTGAAGAATAGATGTGATTAAAATGGAGTATTTCTATGAAATGAAATGGTTTCAAACATAATAAACTTTATAAACGACTTACCATTTCGAAGCCAAGAGGGTGTGTACAGTGATTGATAATAGCGAAGATTATAAAAATGAGGAACAGGACAATAATGATGATATTCTTGAAGGATTTGCAAATGAAGGTTCAGAGAAAGAAATAAAACACACTACGGGCCCTCAGAAACCATTAGGGAAAGAAATCCCTGCAAAAGAAAAGAAAGAAAGGATTGTTGAAATTAGTGAACCACATCACAGGAAAAGTGATGATATGTTTACTGAAGAATTTACTGAAGAAGAAACAAATAAAACCGTTTCTTTTGATCTTGCTGCAATAAAAACTAAGACAAAAAGTTTCATTAAAAACGTATACTCAAAAGATAACAAAAGTGAAAGAAGCGGAACTCATACAAGAAAGAAAGATGATTTTTCTATTGATACTGCAAAAATTGGTGCATGGACGCACAAAAACAAGAAGTGGTTACTTCCACTTGCACTTATCCTTCTTACCATTTTTATTTCATCCTATTTTAGGATGGCTCCAGCGTACCTTCCGATAACAGATGACTGGGCAGAAAGTCAGGTTCAATCGTTTTATAAAAACCAAATAACACAAAGTGTTAATCAGCAGTATCCGAACCTTCCGCAGCAAAATAGAGATGTGTTGATTGAAAAAGAGTTTCAAACGATGTTGCAGAATAATAAAGATCAGATAGAATTAGATAAAGAACAAGTATCTGCACAATTTAAATCACAATTACAAGACGAAAATGGTGATACGTACCTTCTCGCGATAGATCCTTATTACTGGTTTGCAGAAGCAAGAAACTATTTGGAGTATGGCCAATTAGGAGATAGTTATAATGCTGATGGAGAAAGAATATTTAGTTTGCGGAACGGTCGAGAAGGACGTGCAATAACAAACATTCCAGTCCATACCATTTTCAGTGCATGGGTATACAAATTTGTCCATCTCTTTAGCAAAGATACGTCATTAATGCGCGTTATATTTTTTATTCCTGTTATTATTATTGGTTTATCGCTCATTCCTGCGTTTCTTATAGGAAGAAAGGTTGGAGGGAATGTAGGTGGATTTTTTGCATCAACAATTATTGCCATCAATGCCGCACTTCTTGGCAGGACACCTGCAGGATTTTCTGACACTGATGCATATAACATTTTATTTCCATTATTAATAGCATGGTTTTTCCTTGAAGCACTTGAAGCAAAAAATACAAAGAAGAAGGTTCTGTTTGGTTGCATTGCGGGTCTTGTAAGTGGTTTGTATGCAGTAACATGGTTAGGATATTGGTACATACTCGTGTTTATCTTTGCAGCAATAATTATATATTTGGGATATAACATTGTACGCAATGTACAACATAAAGAAACAAAACCGTTATTTAAAAAGAATGTTAAAGATACAGCTTTTGTAGGAGGCATTTATTTTATTGCATCGGCAGTGTTCATCTCTCTTTTGGCAGGATTCTCAAAGTTTAAAATATTATTCACAGCGCCATTAAAAGCATCGGCAATTAAACAAGTTGCAGTAACGAAGATATGGCCAAATGTCCTCACAACTGTTGCAGAATTTAACGAAACTGACCTTAGTGGTATCATATCACAAATGGGTGGAAAGTTCTTATTTTGGATAGGTCTTATGGGGATTATTTTATTGTTATGTACTACAAAAAAAGAGAAAATGAAAAATGTGTGGTACTTTCTCGGATCTGGTGCGTATTATTTAATTATCATTTCGTTAAAAAACACACTTAACAACCCAATAGTATTTATTACCCTTATAAGTGTTCCCGTACTTGTTGGTATTATAAAAATAGTCTATTTTAAAGAGAGTAATGCGAATATGCAATACGCTCTTCTCCTTATCATTTGGATTGCGGGAACTGCATACGGTTTCACAAAAGGAGTACGATTTTCAATCCTTATGGTTCCTGCATTTGCAATTGCATTCGGTGCAATGATTGGTATTACATACAAAGCTGCAAGTGAATGGCTTTCAAATGCGATACATATAGACAAAACAATTTCAAAAGTTCTTTTTATCATCATTTTCTGTTTATTGTTAATAACGCCATTAAACGATGCAAAAAACACAGTACAGAATGAGATCCCAAGTATGAATGATGCATGGTATACTAGTTTAACAAAAATTAAAGATAGTACAAAAGAGGCAATAATAACATCCTGGTGGGATTTTGGCCATTGGTTCTATTCTATAAGTGGACAACACGTCACGTTTGACGGTGCCGACCAAGGTGAAAGGATATATTGGGTAGGAAAAACATTGCTTACGGACGACGAACAAGTTTCTGTAGGGTTGTTACGTATGCTCAATTGTGGACAGCAGAAACCAGTTCATGTACTTGAAGGGTTTCTTAACGGTGATGCTGTAAAAGCAGTTGATGTTATGAATAAGATGATGGTTGTCAATGATAAGACAAAAGCAGTCAAGATTCTTAAAGATGAAGGTCTTACCACGGCACAAATTGCAGATGTTATTGCGATAACATACTGTGACAACCTTCTTGACCAATTTTATATTACTTCAGAAGACATGGTAGGAAAAGCCGGTGTCTGGGGCCATTTTGGAAGCTGGGATTTCAAAAAAGCTGCGATGTACCAAGCAGTAAAGCTTGATGTACAGAATGGAAAACAAATACTTATGAACAAATTCGGTTTAACCAGTAGTGAAGCAGATACGTATTATTATGAAATAACGACGACTGGCGCGGATCAATGGATTGCTCAATGGCCAAATTATCAAGGAAGTTTTGGCTGTGATGAAACAAGTACTGCACTTGAATGTACAATTAGTGTTGGTAATGGAAATGCAGTTATTCAGATTGATAAAGCAACAAAAGAAGCGTTCATCCAGACAAATAATGGAAAAGTATATCCTAACAGCATCGTCTACACAACGGAAAATGGAATTGTTGAAAAGAAGTTTGTAGGAGAATTGATGGGACTTTCAGTTATTCTTGTTGATCAAAACACAATCGTACTTGCGCATCCGCTTCAGGCAAATAGCATGTTTACAAAACTTTTCCTTTTTGACGGTCACGGATTAAAATGTTTTAGTAAGTTTGATGATAGACAGCAGTTAACGGGAGCAAGGATAATCACATGGAAAGTTGATTTTGACTGTCAGCAAGAAAATAATGTCTATTCGACACCTGAAGAGACTAAAGATCAACAGGAAGAAGTTCACGCAGCACACATCTTAATTTCAACGGAAGGACGAAGTGATGAAGATACACTTGCTATAATCACGGAAATACGAAAGTTGGTTAATGCAGCAAACTTTGAACAATATGCGAAAGATACGTCTGAGGATCCTGGAAGTGCAATTAACGGTGGAGATTTGGGGTGGTTCGGAAGAAACATGATGGTGCCTGAATTTGAAAATGCTGCGTTCTCTCTTGGTCCAGGAGAAATTTCTGCCCCTATAAAAACACCGTTTGGGTATCATTTAATTTATGTTATTGAAAAAAGATAGGACTGTAAAGTGGTTGAAAGTAATACAAAAGATGAAACGGAAAATAGTGATGATACTTCACAAAAGTCTGCAATTGAAGATACAAAAATCTTAATACGTGACAGAAAAGTAAAGATGTGGGGAGATGAGAAAAAACTTTCTTTAGATGCTGAGTATCCTAAAACAATAATGTTCGAAGTGACGAATGCATGTAATTTACGATGCAAGATGTGTTATCATAAAGATATGAAACGAAAAATAGGCTTTATGTCTGAAGAATTGTTTAGAAAAGTTATTACCGAAGCAAAAGAGTTAGGGATTGAAAATGTTGCGTTATACACAACGGGTGAATCGTTTTTACATACAAAAATATTTGATTTCATTACCATTGCAAAAGAAGCAGGTATGAAATATGTGTACATAACAACGAACGGTCAAGTATTAGACGACAACAAGATACATAAAATAATAGAATCAAGATTGGATTCCATAAAATTTTCTATTGATTCTGGAGCAAAAGAAAGTTATGAATCTATCCGTGTGAATGCAAAGTGGGATAAATTAGTAGAAAATATACAAAAATTACGTAAATTGCGTGATGAGAAAAAATCTACATTGGGAATATTTGCGTCGTTTGTTATCATGAAAGAGAATTATAACGACCTTTTGAATTATAATAATGTGTTTGGTAAGATTGTTGATCAAACATTGTTTAACATTGTGTCAAATCAGGGTAGTCAGGTGGATGATAGTTCTCTTCCGCTAGAGATTGATTCTAAACTAAAAGATATAATGCTTCCAAAAGAAAAATGGGCTCCATGTAATTTACTATGGAATAGGTTCATCGTTAATTATGATGGGACATTAACAGTATGCTGTGTTGATTTTGAGGCAAAGTTAACGTATGGAGATTTAAATATAAGTACGTTGAAAGAATGTTGGAATAATGATAAGCTAAAATGTTTACGAAAAATCCATCTAGAAAAGAATTTTTGCTTGTTACCGATGTGCCATGATTGTGATAGAATAAAAATGGACACAGAATTACGAAAATCTCTTGTTTCTGACTTGTTAAAGTTAAATAATTTATCGTAAAATTATATTTGAGTTTTTTTGCATAATTCTTATAAAGCGAACATAACGTGAAGGAAAAATATGACAAATACTCTTTTGAAGCATTTCCCGAAAGATAATGAACCAAAACTTGAGGTTACTATACATAATAGCTTTCCATTACTTGAAAGAAGAATCGATACATTTTTACGTCATGGAAGACCAAATTTTGAAGTTCTTAGAGAACAATATGGAGATGCGGTTTATATTAACAAAGGAATCCCCGAGCTTGAATGGCAGGAAGAACTTCTTGCACTTGCTGATTTTGAAGCAAGCCTTTCTCGGATGAAGGGAGATAACGTTCTTCGATTAAACGGATATGGTACTGACTCTTTTACGGTTCAGGCTCAAAGAAAAAAGAAAGTTGAAAGTAATGGTTTAATTGAAACTGTTATTTATGGGTTTACACGTGCACATTCAGTGGATGGGAAAGACACACTTTTGTTTGGAGAACGTGGTGGGGGTGCTGGTGGACTAGGAAGAATACTTACTATACCTGGAGGATCGGTTCCACTTTCCATAAATGGTCAAAATGGCCATTTACTGCCTCAATACGACCCAATTAAAGAAGGAGTATACACAGAAGCTGAAGAAGAAGCAGCAATTCATAGAGATGATGTTGCAGAGGTGCGATGTATTGGTGCATGGAAACAAGAAACTGATAGTGGCGCAGTATCAAACTGTTTCGTGTACGTGATTGATTTAAAAGACGATGTTCCAATTGAAGTAATTCAAAGAAGGCATGAGAATTCCATGTGGATGTATACATGGGCAAAAGACAATACTAGAAGCGACGATACAAATAAAGAAATAATTGCAAGGCGCATCCTTAGAGAAGCATTAAAAGGTGGAGTATCATTTATTGCACCAGATTGTTGGGAAAACAAAAATGTAATTCCGGTTCCAGATGACCCAGACGCGTTACGACAAAGAGTATGTGATATGCCTTTACATGGTATGTGTGGCGCAACTGTGTTGTATGCCCTTCACCAGTTTGGTCAACGAGAATATGAACAGTTTATGGACATTCCTGTATTTAAAGAAGGATTAACACGAGTCGTTGAGAGATTTCTTTAAAATCTTGAACCACATTTCTCTTATTTCATAATCCTTATATACCGTATTCTTTGATATTCTTTCCATGAACACTGTTGTTATCATTCCAGCATATAACGAGGAAAAGACACTCAGAAACGTCATTCATGCTGTCAAGAAATACGTCCAGGATATCATTATCGTGGATGATGGAAGTCACGATACTACAGAACAGATTGTACAGGAAGAAAATGTTATATTTCTTAAACATGCAGTTAATTTGGGGAAAGGGGCAGCACTCAAAACTGGGTGTGATTATGCTATAACACAGAATGTTCACAATATCATTGTCATGGATGCTGACGGTCAACATGACCCAGAAAAGATACCAGAATTTATTGAGAAACTGAACAATGTAAACCTTGTTTTTGGATATAGAACCCTTGGCACGTCAATGCCATTCGTTCTACGATTTGGAAATGCATTCATAAATAAAACAACAAAGATATTGTATGGTATTACCGTAAAAGATACACAATGTGGGTATAGGGCATTTACAGCAGAAACATATAAGAAAATTCGATGGAATGCATCGGATTATAGTATGGAGTCGGAAATGATTGCACGCGCAGGAAAACATAAAGTGTCCTATGCACAGATTCCAATACAAACAATTTATGCTGATAAATACAAAGGAACAACAGTTCTTGATGGCGTAAGTATTGTCATGAAAATGTTCCTCTGGAGGTTTTTCAAATGAATACAACATTATGGATACAACTACTTGGAATAATCTTTGGTATAGCAATGATTTATTTCACATATGTCAAATATAAACGGAAGGAACTTAACTCAGGAGAGTTTATTACGTGGACTGCTGGATGGATTATTCTTGGCATCACCGCAATATCTCCTAGTATCCTTGACCCCATAATTGATCCGCTCAACTTTTATCGAAGACTTGACTTTTTTGTAGTGTTTGGATTCTTTATCCTTCTTGCACTTGGGTTTTATAATTATAGCAAGACAAAGAAGCTTGAACATAAACTAAAAATGTTTGTGCGAAAGCAAGCATTACAAAATGCTGAAGAATATGGAAAAGAAAAACAAGAAGTGAAACAAAAATAAGAGAGTTAAAAATGAAAATTCTTTTCGTGTGTGAGAATTATATTCCGCATTATGGCGGAGCAGAAGTTGTGTTCAAGAATATTGCAGAAGGGTACGTCACACGTGGCCATACCGTCGCGCTCCTCACGCACCAATTAAAAAACACAAAAGAAAAAGAAGTCATGAACAGCGTGAAAGTTTATCGTGTTCCTTCGTTCTTTTCTCGATATGTCTTTACGTTTTCTGCTATCCCAAACGCAATCAAGATGGCACGGCAAGCAGATATAATTCAGACGACAACATTTAATGGTGCTGTACCAGCATGGATAGCTGCGAAACTTACAGGGAAAAAAGTTGTTCTTACGATACATGAAGTGTGGATTGGTAAATGGAGAAAAAACACAGGATTTCCGTGGATAAAGTCATTCATTCATGAATGTTTAGAACGATTAATTTACATGTTGCCTTTTGATAAGTACGTTTGTGTATCAAACGCAACACGGAACGATTTGATACGATCCGGCATCAAAGAAAAGAAAACAGTAACAATCTATAACGGATTGGATTATACGTTCTGGGATCCAACGAATTTTAATACTGAAAACGCAAAGAGAATACGAAAAGAGTTAGGTGCAGAAAAAAAGTTTGTATATTTTTCATGGGGTCGGCCAGGACCATCAAAAGGGTTTGAATATGTTCTTAAGGCAGTTCCATATATTAAAGAGAGATTGCCAAACTCATTATTCTTGTTAATGTTAGGGTCTATAGATAAGTATAAAAATAAATATCAAGAACTGCGACAACTCATTAAAAAACTAAAGATAGAAAGTTATGTCAAGATTGTTCCCTCAGTACCATATGAGGAGTTAGGTGATTATATTAACGCCGCTGATTGTATTGTTGTGCCGTCACTTGCAGAAGGGTTTGGATACACAACAACTGAATCTGTTGCGATGCACAAGCCAGTAATTGTAAGTGATGCCGGTTCTATTCCTGAAGTTGTGTCTGGGAAATATCTTATGTTTAAAAGTAAAGATTATAGAGAACTTGCAGAAAAAGTCATACAGGGAGCGAAAGGGAAGTATAACGAGACCCCAATCAGAAGATTTGAATGGGCACCGAGTATTGAGAAATATTTAGAGTTGTATAGGATTTTGTCTCATAAGAACTGAACCTTTCTCCATAACCATTATAAAGCCATTTTTCTCGCAATTGTATTATGGACATTCTCTTTGTTTCAGAATATTTCCCTCCAAAGATTATGGGTGGTGGCGAGATAAACCTTCATCTCCTTGCGAAAGCATTAGTGAAACAGGGAGTAGGAGTTTCTGTATTAACATCGTACCATAAAGGTCTTCAGAGATACGAAATTGTTGATGGGATACATGTTTATAGAACGTGTACAACGGGCGAATCGCCAATTGGTATACGGAATAACATTATACGAAGTGTTCACTTTCCAAAATCGATTGATAAAGAAGTATTGCTGATGACAAGAAGAAAGAAGTTTGACATCATTCATTTTATTGGAACAAGTTGCATTGCGGCACCAAAACTGAACCATCTCGAGATTCCGCTCTGTGCAACAGTTGAAAGTTATCCCGCGTTATGTCCAAAGGGAGATAGGATATTTCACGGAAAAAAAGAGTGTATGATACGATGTTCTCCATTACAATTCATTTCCTGTCAACAACAATCTGTAGAAATAGGGAAGATGAAAAACATATGGTATTTCAAGTATAATCCTTTATTTCTCTGGTATGTTTATAGATACTATACAAAATTACAAAAATCATTACAGTATTGTAATCTCATTGCAATAAGTAAATATGTCCAGGGAATCTTGCATCAACATAAATTACAGAGTATCGTTATTCCAAATGCTCTTGCAGTACATGAGTTTAGAATAAAGAATAAAAATAAAGATAGGAAAAGTAAAAAAGTTGAAGTGGTGTACTTAGGATCATTAATCAAATCAAAAGGACCACAGATTCTTCTACGTGCATTACGGGAACTTGACTGTCATTGTACATTGTACGGTGATGGTGTACTCAAAGAAGAACTGGTACAGTTTATTAACAAAAATAAACTCAATGCGACACTCCATGAACCAGTTTCCTATTCTCAAATTCCAGCAATCTATGATGTAGCAGACATCGTCGTATTTCCCTCATTGTGGCCAGAACCGTTTGGAAGAATTTCTATCGAATCTATGGCTGCTGGAAAACCTGTTATCGGCTCGTCTATTGGTGGTATCAAAGAAACTATAGAGAAATGTGCGGGGATACTTGTACAACCAGGCAATATACAAGAGTTACATACTACCCTGAAGACACTTATCGAAAAACCTGACCAAAGGAAGAAAATGGGCATTGTCGGGATGAAAAAAGTGCTGAAATATGATGAGAATTCAGTTATACAACAACTTATTACAACATATAAAACATACAGAAAAATAAAAAGTATTAAGACAACAAGAATAACATCATGAAAGTCGCTATCATTGCTACATTCCTTGGACAAAAAACGTCAGGAGCAGAAATCAGTAGTTTTCTCCTTGCAAAGAGTTTTAATACTTCTCAAAATAAGAATGATTCTGCATTTGTGATAACAACAAAGATATCTCATCCAATGCCCTTTCGATGTTATTCTATTCCTTCAGTACGACATGTACCAAATTCTGTTCTTCTTATAGGACACAAATATATTGATAGACTTATGGAAAAAAGAATACATACAATTCTTCAAAAAGAAAAACCAGATGTTGTTCATATACAAGATTCTTCCATGATGATAACGGCAATTAAAGTGTCAAAGAAGTTAAAAATTCCAACAGTGTTTACCGTCAGAGATTATCGTTTTGTGTGTAATTTGTCTATTCCTTTAGAACAAGGAATTGTTCCGTTTAGGTACAACAAAAAGATGTACAAAAAGTGGTTATATGAGTCGTTTGTTCAGAGATATGGAAAAGGATGGATAAGTTATCTTGTCTTTCCATGGTTTTATACACAGAATAATCGGCTGCTCCATTATTTCAAAAATATTGATTATTACATTACTGTTTCGGATTTTGTGAAAAATAAAGTTATTGAGTCTGGTATTGAAAAGAGAAAAATAAAAACAATAAAAGTGCAGAAAGAAGAATGGAGCCCCATTAATGGTATAGGAACGTCCCAAAAAATAAGAATATTTACTGCGGGCGGACTGAAAAAAACAAAAGGGTTTGATTATCTTCTACATTCATTTAGATATGTAGTTGATAAATATCCTAACACACAATTACGTATCGCGGGCGAGGGATCATCAATGGAAAAGTTGGTAAAGTTGACAAGAAGATTACGATTGAAACAAAATGTAACGTTCTTAGGAAATATCAACCACGAAACAATGAGAGAAGAATATGCACATTCACACTTTGTTATCTCGCCATCGTTATGGCCGGAACCGCTTACACGCATTATCTTTGAATCATTTACAATGAAAAAAACTATTATTGCAACAGATGTTGGCGGTAGTTCTGAGCTTGTTATTCATGGTAAAACAGGCCTAGTGGTTGAAGCAAGAAACGTTAAAGACATGACAAACGCTATAATCACACTTATTAAAGAACCGGACACCAGAGAAAGGCTTGCAAAGAATGGACTTGCTCTCATTACCAAAGTATCTAATGTATCGGCTGTGTTTCAACATCATAGGAAAGTGTATGAAAAATTGATACGATACAAAAAAAACTAATTTATCTTAACCATATTCAAACAAGTCTCACAGATGGGCATAAGGTTATGGTTTAACAAGTTCAATCGAAACTCTTTATATTCTTGGCTAGTCCAAATCTCTTTAAAGGATTTTCCTTTCAGATTACCAAAAGATTTGCGTAATTGCCCGCAGTGAATAACGTTCCCATACGGATCTATCCTCGCCCTGTTAATGAACCGGCACATAAACCGACCATTCCGCCGAAGTGTTCTGGCATGACAGTCATTTACTTGTGTTAGTAAATAATCAGGATAAAAAAAGACGTTAACGCCGTTCTTCTTTCCATATTCTTGTGCTTCCTGAAGAGACGTTTTCAATTCATCTACAGAATACGCCCGAGTATATTCATCAATTATCATCAAGGGAAAAACGTCGTCTTTATCTTCATCACGCACTTTAAGTAAAGATTGAGTTTGTGCAATTTCATTCTTGATATAATACCGTTCAATTTCAAACCACACGGATTTAATACCATTTTCGTGTGCAATTTTGACAATATCTTTAAGGTACGGAAGATTTTCTTTCATGACAACAGAAACGATGTTGGTAATGATTCCTTTTTGATGAAGCATTTTAAACGCTTCCAATGTTCTTTGGAATGCAACGGGAGAACCGCGGATTTCGTTATGCATCTCCTGATTACCATCTAAAGACATGCCAACACTTACTAATCCTTTCATCTGCGCAAGAGTATCAATATTTATCGCATTAATCAATGTCCCATTCGTTGCTAAATCGTATTTCATGCCAAGAGAATCAAACAATTTCATCGTATCGAGGATGTTGTGATGCATCATCGGTTCTCCACCGATAAGGTTGACTTTCTTGAACCTATTTTTTGTGAATATCTCTTTTATTTCTTCCATGGTAAGTTCTGGAACATCTTTCTTAACCTGCGCAAGGCGATTAAAAAAGCACATCTTACACTTTAAATTGCACCGTGCTGTAGGTTCAAAAATAACCATCTCTGGAAATGGTGCATCACCAGTTTTCAAAGTTCGGGAATAAATCTCTTTAAGATATTTACGTTCTTGACGATAATATATCTTTCTTGCGACGTTATAAACTGGCCTAACTTTAGTAATCGCTGTTCTTGCTTTTTGTATTAATTTATGTACCATTTTCATACAATTTCCGACATAACTTTAATGTGTCCAATCCCTCTGAACCAGGAACGAAAAGTTTTTCCTCTTTATTGATTGTTGAAACGAAATTGGTAATCTGATCTGTAATATGGCCTTTCTTCAACGGAATAAATGAGAATATTTTTGAATATAATTTTGATCTGATTGTATTAAAGAGTGAGTAATCACCAAAATGATATTCAATAATCTTATTATTCTTTATAACTATTGAACCATTAGTTCCATGAACTTCAATAATATTTGGAAGGTTTCGACATGCTGTCGTTGTTGCCTCGATTATTCCCAATGCATTATTCTTGAATTGTACCATACCAACAAACGTATCTTCTATTGGAACAGTATGTTTCAAAGTACATTTAAATGAAGACACTTTAGTATACGGACCGCCTAACCACCGAAGCAGGTCTACAAAATGAATCCCTTGATTAATCAAAACTCCACCGCCAGACTTTTGAGAATCTGTTATCCAAGAACTAGAATCGTAATATTTTTTGCTCCTATTCCATTTCATAGAAACACGAAGAAGGGTTAGCTTTCCTAACGTTCCGTGTTCAATCAATCGTTTTGCTTTTTGTACTGCACCACCAAACCTCATCTGTGAAATGACGCTTAATATAACATTATTTTTTTCACATTCTTCTACCAACTGTTGCGCTTTCTCAATGTCAATGTCAAGAGGTTTTTCAATAAGAAGATGCTTGCCTGCGCGTGCTACTTTCAACCCAATATCTGTATGAGTATACGGTGGTGTAAGAACAATGACAGCATCGATCTTTGGATCAGCTACCATTTCCTCAACTGTACGATATGCTTTAACCCCTAACTTTTCTGCTTCAGAATGAAGCTTCTCTTCAGACCGAGAGCAAAGAGCTACTAATTCTGCGTTCTTTATGGAAGTAATTGCTTTATAATGAGTCTTAAAAATAGAACCAATTCCTATAACCCCTAACTTAATTGTCTTATTTGAACCCATTTTCCTCTTTAATCCCGAGGTGATTATTTAAAGATTTCTGACTTTAGTTCTATATAAAGCGATTGATTAAGATTTATTCTCAAAGTATTCATTGTACGTTCATAATCCTTATATAGGAAATATAATCGTATTAGTTTCACTATGAAAAAAGTTTATTTTTTACTTTTGTTCCTTATTCTGCTTGGAATATGTATTCGAATACCTTTATTTAACCAAGAAGAGTTCATTAATCCGGATGGAATTGCGTATGCTCGCTTAGGACAGAATCTCATTGAACGAAGTGAATATTCGTTCCGTGAAAATCATAATTGGGGGATAATTTTTCCTCCGGGATACCCTTTATTCATTGGTCTGACGAATTTGGTTGTTAATGACCTTTTTATTGCAGGAAAGATAGTTTCCTTGCTTGCAAGTATCTTAACGATAGTCATTTTTTATTTCCTTGGAAAAGAATTGCATAATGAAAATGTAGGAGTATTTGCTGCAACAGCATTTACAATGTATCCGTTCATCATACGAACAGCAACACAAGTGTTAACAGAATCACTCTTTTTTTTGTTCTTCTTTCTTTCATTATATCTTTTCTTTCGGTTGTATAAAACAAGAACAAAATTATTGTTAGTATTGTTTTCTATTACTGTGGCAGGTACATACTTAATTCGACCAGAGGGGGTTTTCTTACTTGTGTTACCTATTTTATTTTTGCGTAGTCAAGAAAAAACAAAGAATGGAATGAAACGATGGAACATTCTTCCAGATATAAATAATTTGTTAAGAGTTGTATTTATTCTTGTTATTGTTATTCTTATTGCATTCCCATACATTTCTTTCATTACAGAATCAACAGGCCACATAACTATTAGTGGTAAATCTGGCATGAACGTTTTGGTTGGTGAAGTCGTTACAGGAGGAGATTATGAAAAAATAGTATATTCTCTCAACGAAGAGAAAAATCAAATAGACATATTTGAGAAAAATAATAACGTTTCACTTTTAGGGTATATTGGGGACAATCCAACAGAATTTAGACAACGATTTTTCAATAACATACTCAATGAAATTAAATGGATTTTTCTTCTTGCTATTCCCATTATAATTCCTCTTCTCTTTTCTTTTCTCAATAAAGGCTTCTTAAAAGATACACAAAACAAGATTATAATAACTTTAATAATTTTATTTGTTCTTATATATGCATGTTTTTTCATCAATTTTGCGCGATTCATGCTCCCTATAATTCTTTTATTATTATTATTATCACTAACAGGATTTGTTCATTCTACTAAAATAATTACTCAGAAAATTACTCTTCATAGAATAAAAAGAAATATGTTTGTTCGGTTCATAGAAAAAAATAGCAAGCGTATAATTGTTCTTTTTTTAATAGTAAGTTCTATTCCCTATATTGTCTATTACGGATTTATGTATGAACATGACCTTACAGAATATGTTGATGCAGCATCATTCTTGAAAGAGAAATATCCCGAATATGAACAGATAAATGTTATGTCACGACGACCGGAGATTAGTTTTTACAGTGAGGCAAAGTACACAAATCTTCCATATGCTAATTACAAAGACATAATACATTTTGGCAAGTTGTACAATGTTGATTTTATTGTTATTGATGAAGGAAATCTCGAAAAATGGGACAATTATGAAGAACTTACACAGATGGACAAGTTATCTGACGACGTTACATTAGTATATGATGATAGTTCTAAAACATACAGGATACAGATATTTGAGATGAACAACAGAGAGGACGGAATAACTCTTTACAATCAATTTTTTAATGAAAAGGTGGTATTTCCTGTAAGTTCATGATATTTGTTTTAAGAGAGTAATCTCCCATAATATTTATAAAGAATAATATTAAAAAGTAAAGATGATCGATAAAACGAGTATTCTTCATTTTGCAAGGAACATTATAGACAAAAATCCAGGAAATGTTAGACGTGCAGAAAGTCTAGTGCAACATCTACATTTATCGTACGACATTGCGGAAACAGTGATTAAAAATGCTGTACGCCATTATCCAAACATACCATTAAACCTGCGAGAGATTTCTGCCGCCGCGGGATTGCACGATATTGGAAGACCATTTCAGGCCGATCAGACATTCCATGAACTTCGAGGTGCACGATACGTTGAAGAACATGGTGTAGAAGAAGGTATTGCACAAAACGACAATGATAATTATCGTCTTGCACAGATGTTTCGACCTCACGCATTTGTGTACGAGTTTTGGCACGATTCTGCGTGTACTGAAAAAAGAAAGGAGTTTGGACCGATAGATCCAATCCTTCTTCTCCCACGAACATGGCAGGAAGCAATTGTGACGTATGCAGACCTTGCAAATAAAAGTGAAGAACGTATTAGTGTTCAAGAAAGGATAAGTGGTTTAGTAAAAAAATATACACAAGATCCAACCCTTGCGGGTTCCGGACCGATGGGAGAAGTGACAATACGGGCAGTTATTGCAGCACGAGATAGGGTCTTTTCACTTGCACAACGTGTGGAAGCATTAGAAGCAGGAACATTAAGCGATAGAGAAATTGACAGATACGGGTTTTTATGATCTATATTTTTTCCGCATGATCTTAATCTTCAGGCAGCATATTAAACCGAACTAAACCCCATGCGCCGGCACAATATTTCTTAAACGTGCTCCATGACCGTAACTTCTTTGCTTTCTTAAAGATAAAACTTGGTCGGAGATAAAACGACCTATACGCTTTCTTTATCCATTCCTCTGCATCAGGAATCAAGTATGGCATCCTACCAACATCTTCTCCCAACGTAAACTTCCGCCAATAATCAGGGTCAATAAGTCCATTCGTAACACTTAACGTATGTAATGGCGTTTGGGGGTAAGGTGTTGCGATAGTAAACATAACAAAGTCGGGATTGATTTTCTTTGCAAGGTCAATCGTTCCCTGCATGGTATGTGGCGTTTCCGTCGCGTATCCAATAATGAAATACGCAAATGATTCTAAACCAACTTTTTTTGTTAATGCAAATACTTCTTGGACTCGATCAATCGTTATCTTTTTGTTCATAAGTTCTAAAATTCGTGGGTCGCCAGATTCAACACCGTACCGTAACCTGATACATCCCGCTTTCTTCATCAGCGTTAGTAATTCTTTATCAACAAGGTCAATACGTGTTGGTGACTCCCATTTAACTTTTAAATCTCTTTTAAGAATTTCGTTACAGATACCTTCAATATGACTTCGTTTTACTGTAATCGTATCATCATAAAACATAATCTCTTTAACACCATGTTTAGTAACAAGCATTTCCATCTCGTCAACAACACTATATGGATTACGTGTCCTAAACACCTTATCAGAAGGTTGCTTGAAACAAAAACCGCACCTGTACGGACAGCCACGAGAAGATATCATGGTGGATACGGGATGCAGGCCAATTACTGAAGAATATTTTTTCATGGGCAAGAGATGGTATGCAGGGAAGGGTAACGTGTCAATATCTTTAACTATTCGGGCTTGGTTTATAATTACGTTACCATCTTTTTTATACGCTAAACCTTTAATGGTTGAATAATCGGATTCATTTTCTAAAGCATCTACTAATTCTGCAAGAGTATATTCGCCTTCTCCAACGATCCCAAAATCAACAAAGTCTGGCTGTAATGACTCTTTTGGGTATACTGAAATATGCGATCCACCCAAAACAACGGTTGCACCTGCTTTTTTACACATTTTTGCTGCTTCAAGTGCTCCATGAAATGTTGGTGTCATACATGTTATCGCAACGATGTCTGGTTTCTTATCCTCAATAGCTTTTGCAAATTCTGCAGAAGTCATGTTTAAACCTTGAACATCAATAATTGAAACGTTAACCCCATTCTGTTCAAGAAACGCAGCAATGTATGCTATTCCTAATGGTGGAAGAACACCCTGTACTTTGTTAAGACTTTCAGGAAGACGGGTATTAATATTACCTTTATCATGATATCGTACAAGAATAACTTTCTTTGGTCTATTTCCCATAATATCACTCCCCAGTATCATCATATAAAAACTTTATCGTTTTCTAATACAGTGTTGTACACTGTTACGCGTACTTACAGAGAAATCATACAAAATAGATATAAGAATCATAAGATTTAAAAGTGTTTTTTTACGTATAAAAAGTAAACCATAAGAGTATACCTATGACACAATTAAAAGTAGATTTGTACGATTTTATCGATGATTGGGCAAACAAAGAGTTTTGTATGCAAAAAAGTTTTAATGAAATATTTACACTTGACGGATTTCCACTAGAATTCTTGTATAATAGAAGTTTTCGAAGGTATATTATCCCTTCTCAGATTAATACATACAAATCTCTTGAACAGAATAAAAATATCGCGCCATTTAATAAAGCAAAATTATTTCTTTTTTCAAAACTTCTTGCACAATATTTACGTATAAACGAGTTGAAGAAAATAAAGTTTGTTAAAAATAAAAGTAAAAATAAAGACAAAAGCGAAATAATTGAACTTAATGGGCAAAACAAGAAAAAGGTACTATTCCTCACGTTTCCTCACCATATGTCAGACGATAAGAAGATATTCAGAATTGAAGGAATTATTAAGAAAATCAAAGAAGATCAAAAGTTTACAGAGTTTGTCCTTTTCGTGGACCCTTTATCACGAAATGAGTATAAACTGGTTTTGGGTAGAGATTTTCTTTATTCATATTATAATGAAGACATTGCCACAAAAGCGAGAAACGTTTCTCAAGCATTATCATCCCAATGGAAACGAATAAGTAATAAGACAAAATTAGATTTTCTTACAAAAGATGGTATATCATACTGGCCTTTTTACAAATACGCTTTTAATGTATATCTCTCTAAAGAATTTTTGTATATTGTGGCACTCCAATATGAGATGTATAAAAAAGTTCTTGCACAGGAAAGTATTGCTGCAGTTGTTCTTACAGGATCAAGTTCAATCGTTGAACGATGTTTGTTAGCTGCTGCAGAAAAAATGAATATTCCTTCAATAGTTATTGCGCATGGTATTGGAAAAAACTCAAAAAATAAAGATTTGATGCAATCGACAACGATTGCAGTGTTTAGTGAGGTAGAAAAAGAGGGATACATACAAAATGGAAACAAGAATGATATTCGTGTTGTTGGACCGGTGGTATATGATGAAATATCCCGGTACATTTCTGAGAAAGAGAGTAAATGTCAAAAAATATTAATTGCAATAGATTCAAAAGTCGATGGAGGATCAGCAACAGAAGAAGATTATTTTCATAGAATTGAACAGATTATTATTCAAATAAATAAAATTTCGGGTATCAACATCGACTTAAAATTGCATCCTAAAAACACATTGTATGAAAAGTATGTAGATATTGTAGAGAAAAACAAGTTTACAAATGTACGGACATTTAAATCAAACATTTCCCGAGATGATTTTTATCAGCTTATTCAAGAGTGTGACGTCTTTGTCCATTTTGGGTCGAATGCAGCATTAGAAGCGATGATTATTGGCAGACCAATAGTTACGATTGATTTATTATATAAAGGGATAGAACATTGGATAAAAAACAATGATGCGACAATAGAGATTGCGTATACTGACAATATAAAAAATGCTATTGAAAGAGCAGTACGAGAACAAGATGTCCTTAAACAGAGAATGAAAAAAGTTGTCCTTGAATATTGTGGTATTGTTGACGGAAAAGCATCAGAGAGGGTAATTGACTTAATTCATGAAGTCATAGGCAAGAATGAAAAAACACAAGACAAAGGTGTAAAATCGTGACAAAAATAAAAGAGTATATCAACCTCATGCGTGTACGTCAATGGTACAAAAACATTGTTGTTTTTCTTGCTCTCTTTTTTGTAGGAAGTGTAGCACGACCAGAATGGCTTTACTTTACTATAGTTGGCTTTTTCTCTCTTTCATTCATGTCTTCCGTAGGATATATCATCAATGATATTATTGATTTGAAAGCTGACCAATTACATCCCGAAAAGAAATGTCGCCCACTTGCTGCAGGAAAAATTAGAAAAGCTAGTGCTGTACTTCTCATGATTCTACTTTTTGCTATTTCGTTGTTTCTGGCACAAATGTTGGGAAGAAATTTTTTGTATGCAGTACTATCATTATTTGTTCTTACGCAACTCTACTCATTTTTCTTTAAGAAGATTCTTTTTGCAGATATTTTGATTATCGCTATCCTGTTTGTTATACGATCGATATCGGGAGTTTATATAATTAATGTTGAAATCACGATTTGGTTAATATTGTGTCCATTTTTCTTATCATTATTCTTATCAACAGGAAAAAGGCGTTCTGATCTAACGCTCCTTAAAGAAAATGCCTCACAGACAAAAAAAGTTCTTAAAGATTACACGATAGAATTAACAAATTATCTATTAATCATATCGACAACATTGTTCATAATTTCGTACACATTTTACTGTTTCTTAAGTGCTCATAAGAACCTAATATATACCCTACCATTTGCATTATTTGTTATTTTTAGATACTTTTATTTAATAAATTCTGGATCAATTATTGCCCGCCATCCAGAGAAGATTTTTCAAGATAAAAATATAGTTGTGGGAATATTACTTTGGATAGTTTCAACCATTATTATATTATATCTTTAGAGTTAATTGGCTACACGAAAGTTTATAAAAACTGTCTTTCAAGAATAAAAAAATGAAATTAATCATCCTTGGCATAGACGCATTACATCATCAACTGGTTGAGAAATGTAAAAAAGATATGCCTGCATTATATAATCATCTACAACATGATACGCAAGGCATTCTTAGAACAACAATCCCATACTTCACAGGACCAACATGGACATCGTTCCAAACTGGGAAGAAAATAGGAAATCATGGAATTGCAAACTTTTTCAAGTATGATGATAAACTTCAAATAGATGTCGTCTCAAGTTTGGATATTAAAGAAAAAACGTTCTATGAACTTGCAGATGCACAAGGCCTGAGATGTTTCATCATGAACCTTCCATTTACATACCCTGCAAAAATTAAAGGAGATATAGTCTTCTCGTGGCTTCATCTTTATAAGAATATTGTAGACCTGTTTCATCCAGCATTGTTACAGGAAAAGTATCCTGCATTAAAGAAGTATGTCTGTCGAGCAGATCGTTCACGAAGTGTCATGAGATATTTAAATTCTGCCCTTGAAGTGGCTAAATCACAGAACGAGGTTGTTAAAGATGTCCTGAAAGGAAATGAACATGATGTTTATTTTTTCTTGCTTAACGCTGCAGATATGGTCCAGCATAAAGCGTTTAATGATATAATGGCCAATAAGAATACAAAAAAGACAAAAATAAGCAAGAGAATCTTGCAGGAGTTAGATTCTGTTATTGATTGGATTGATACAAACAAAGAGGAGGATACGGTTGTTTTAATCGCAAGTGATCATGGTTTTCAGATGTACGAAGGAAAGTTCCTCCTTAACAGCTGGTTGAAGAATAATAATTATTTGGTAACATCATCAAAAGAAGGATCATCATTACAAGATGTAATCCTCCGCGGACACAAAGAAAAGAAAAGAAATATTGATATTTCAAGGTTTATTGTCTTTGTGAAAAAACATCCACGATTATTCAAATCGTTGGAACCATTTTATGATTTTAGTGTTAAATATTTACCATTTAATATGGTCAAACAACCAAAAATAGATATTGATAAAACAAGAGCATACTGCCGTTCGCTTTTTGAAGGAACAATCTTCCTGAATAAAAAAATGTCGGACGTTGAGAAAGAAGAGTTAAAAAAAGAGATACTGATTAAACTAAATGCTGTTCCTGATATTGAAGCTCATGATTGTGAAAAGTTCTTTAATGGAAAGTATAGTAAACGATTGGGGGATATTATTGTAACGTCAACAAAATATGAAATTGATACGACTATTGGCGAAAATGAGTTTATGTATCTCAAAAGGGAAATGCATTCCCTTAATGGCATCTTCATGGCATATGGTAAAAATATTAAAAAAAGTTATATAACTAAAGGGGTGAACATCTTTGATGTTGCACCAACAATACTGCATGTAATAGGAGTTCCGATCCCAAAAGATATGGACGGAAAAGTCTTACAGGATATTTTTGATAATGGATCGGAATTGCAAACAAGAGACATTATTTTTGAGAAAGAAAACAAAACGGAAAAAGAAAAGAATCTTCTCAGTGAAAGTATTAAAAAGTTATGCTTGTGACTTACTTTTAATTTTCTCAAGAACATCATAAAAAATATCAAGTTCACCTAATACAACTGGTTTTCGTTTTGGACCATGAAAATCAGAACCACCAGATTGAAGAAGACTGTGTTTTTCTGCATACTCTTTAAATTGTACATTGAGCCTATCGGAATCTTCTTTTGAGATACGATTTATCTTATCGTAAGGATAATACGTTTCGATACCTTTCCCACCAAGAGATACAAAGTACTCAATAAGCTCAATCACGCGCACTTCATCGTACACTCCTGGGTGTGCAAGTATTGGAACTCCACCGGCATTCGTTATCAATGTAATCGCTTCTCCTATTGTTGGATAGAATTCTCTGGCAATAAAACCAGGCCTATCATTCCCAAGATATTGATCAAAAACACTTTTCATATCAGGAAATCTATCAGGATATTTCTTCATTAAGATGGCTGCGACGTGCGGTCTTCCAAACGAATAATTTGCAATACGAACAACTTCATCAAATGTTATATCAAATCCAAGTTCTTGCAACTTTTCAATCATACGTTTTTTCTGACCGATTCGTTCACCACGCACTTTTTCACAAAATGTTATGAAATCTTTATCCATATAATCAATACACAAACCAATAACGTGAATTTCAACAAAACCTTTCTCTTTATCAGTACAACTAATTTCAATTCCAGGAATTATTTCAATATCTTTATCTTTCGCATACTCAACTGCTTGTGCACACCCATAAATTGTATCATGATCTGTTATCGCAACAGCTTTGAGTCCGCACGATATTGCTTGGTCAACAAATTCTTTTGGGGATAATTCACCATCAGATTCGTTTGTATGTGCATGTAAATCGACTTTTGTCATTTTTCACTGGTTTTTATTTTTGTAATAATAAGATAAATGTATCTTTTAACTGTGTAAATCTTTCTGTTGAAACCATTTTCTTCTCTACGGGCATCATTTTGATAAATCTTTCTCCAGTTTCAGAATCCTGATGAACTTCTTTTCTTCCAAATGACGAATCAACAGTGTATGGTTGACCAATCGCATTTCTAAAAGGAAATATTTTGATATGTAAATGTTCCTTTTTTTCGTTCCATGTTGTCCACTTCCCATACGATGCTATCGACACAGAAGATTCTCGTGTATCAGAAGGATCAGTAAAATGAGGGTCCTGTTCTGCCATGATATCAAACACTGCTTTACTTATCTTTGCAAATATAATCCCATAATTTTGTGCTAGTGTAGGATTAGCATTAACTTCTGTAAAGTTTGTATAATGATAGTGGGGCATAAGTTGTATCGTGAAATCTTTATCTGGATCTCCCCCAGTTTTTGGTGAGATGGTAGCTAACCATGTATTTTCTGGTTCTGTCCCGATTGTACAAATAACAACTGCACCGTATGGCGAAGTTTCTCCTACCCTTAATGTTGTTTCTTTGCAGAGATTGCAGTTTTCGTCATGTTCCATACTGTTCTATTCAAAAACTGTCCATTAATAAATGTTATCAATCTGTATTTTATTTCATAAGATTTAAATACGAGAAGAATCCATTTTCATCAACTATGTCAGTAGCACAATTAGAAAAATTATTACAAGAACAAATCGTACTTAAAGATGGTTGTGGATTTTGTGAGTTTGGACAAAAAAGCATAGGTGATACGGATGATAGAGGTTCTGTTATTATACATCAAACGGGGGTCAATCCTGTTGAAGATTGGTACGCAGTTTTACAAGATACCGTAACATCAGATCCGCGGACAGGGTTTAGAATACTTCTTCTTCCAACAGGACATGTACGAGCATTTGCGCAAGTAGCAATGAATTATAATCGGGCAGTTGATTATGGACTTTCAATTGCTACCGTTAGTATAGCTATGCAAGAAGTACGTGCAGAAGATGCAGAACATCTTGGAGTGGAATATGTTCCTATGGAGAGAATTGATGGAAAGTGTTTTGCGAGAGCAAACTCTCAAGAACACATGCACATTAAATTTGATGAGCCTTCTGGAGGATTAGCACAACCATTCCCTGTTGACACAAAATTTTGGATAAGAAATCAAGAACCACCAGTCAATAGACGTGGTGGTATGATTAATTAGCTAACAAAAGCTGTTAACCGGTACTGCTTTGCTTGATCTCTACTTGA